>NZ_JBFRTD010000001.1:0-2381 GCF_041473955.1 Vibrio sp. 10N.222.54.E6
GTATCCGCCCCATGAACCCACGGGGCGACTTGTCAGTGTTTGAAGTTCCAAGGTAAGAGTGCGTCGATATCAGGCTCAGCTTTCGCTAATTCTTTCATGCACTTGACCATGTAGTCGTAGAGGATAAGGCCGTTGGCTTTCGCGGTCTCGATGATGCTGTAAAGCATCGCGCTCGCATCAGCACCGTTTGGTGTGTTAGAGAATAGCCAGTTCTTCCTGCCAATAACCAGCGGTTTAATTGCGCGTTCAGCGCGATTATTATCGATAGATAAGTGACCATCGTCGATATAACGAATGAGCTTTGACCACTGCCCGAGCGTGTATTTTATCGCTTTGCCCAGTGGGCTAGAGCCAATCACCTTCTGGGTTGTCATCCATTGGTAAAGCTCATCCAGTATCGGTTTGGCAAGTGCTTGACGCTCTGCTTTTCGCTCTTCGGCAGGCGCACCTTTTAAGCGCGATTCTATCCCGTAGAGTTTTTGGATTTTAGCCAGCGCCTTATCAGCCTTGCCCGACTTACCTTTCCCTTGAAGCTTCTTCGCGTCCATGAACTTGCGACGAGCATGCGCTAAGCACCCCACATTGGTGACTTGATGAAGTCCATCATAGGCCGCGTAGCCATCGGTTTGTAGATAACCGTTGTAGTCACCTAAAAAGGCAATAGGGCACGCCCTCGCACGACTGTTTTGATAGTCGTACAAGGCGATATTTTTCACATTTGGCAGTGCCGCTTCGGGCGAGTCAGCGCCTGAGCAGTAAAGCCACATATAACACTTCTTCTCTTCTTTGAGCACATTGAGCGGCGTTTCATCCGCTTGAACCACCACTTGCTGAAGTAGGTGCTCTTTCAAGGCTGCATACAGCGGGGAGAACTTCTCGCTGACTTGGATGACCCACCTTGCCATGGTGGTGCGTGATAGCTCGATACCCGACTGGGTAAACAGAGATTCTTGGCGATAAAGCGGCATCGCGTATTGGTATTTGCCTAGAATGATGTTGGCCAGCAAGCTTTCTGTGGCGAAGCTTTTAGGGATGAGACTCTGAGGGGATGGCTTCTGAACGATACGGCTGCTATCACCTGTTTTCTCGCACTGGCGGCAAGCGTACTTAGGGCGAACATATTCCAACACCTTGAGTACCGCAGGTGTGAACTCTAGCTTCTCGCTGCGGTCTTCCCCGATTTTATGCAGGCTATGATTACAACAAGAACACTGCTTTTCATTGTCGTCTAAATCGAGTTCGATAACCTCACGAGGCAAGGTATTAGGCAGAGGTTTACGTTTACCGCGCTTTTTCGTTGTGGTCGTCGTTGTCACCTCAACCTCGTCTTCTTTAACGGCTTCACATTCCGCTTCGTTGAAGAGGTCACCTTGTGATTCATCGTAAGGCTTTAATGCCTCCGAGCGTTTCGCGAACTGGCGATCGAAGGCGAGTTTGAGTTGTTCAAGCAGCGATTGACGCTCTTGTTTCCATTGCGATTCCTTCTGCTCTTGCGAGAGCATCAGGGCTTTCACCATCGCTTGTAGCTCGGCAACATCTTGGCTTTCTGGGTTGATATTTGGCGTCTTTTTCATGGCATTGATTATACTAAAATCGTGCCGTTAACGCTTGGTCAATAAGGCTTTATTCTCGATTAACTCATTGTAAAATCGTTTATTTTGATGGGTTCATGACCGATAATTGTGAAGCCAGAAAGCAGTCTATCAAGCTCAAATTGAGTGAGGGTAAACACCTGATTTTTCTCTTTTGAAGGCCACTTATACTTGGCTTTTTCAAGGCGTTTATACCAGAGGGCGAAGCCTGTTTTATCCCAGTACAGCACCTTAATCTTATCGCGCTGTTTATTGGTGAACAGAAATAGAGCACCGCTGCCAAGAGGTAGGTCCGTATCATTTTCGACAATCGCTGCAAGACCGTTGATGGACTTTCTAAAATCGACGCTTTCACGATAAAGGTAAATCTCTGGCGCGCTGAGCATACCTTTCATGACAACGCTCCAATGAGTTCAGCAAGATAGGCCGCTGGCGTACCTTGAGGAATGCTCAGCTCCACATCATTGATGAGAAGTGTCATGTTAGCCGTAGCTATCTGGGCCTGATACTTGGTTGTCTTTTCGACGATTTCGGCTCTAACAAATCCGACAGATCCCGATTGGTTTGCTGTTTGGAGTTGACGCCGTTTGGCAAAGAACGTGGATAAACTCAGTCCATGCTCTTCACAAAAAGCGCGTTGGGTAACACTGCTGCTTTCATATTGCTCAAACAGTGATTGCCATTCTAGGTTGGTGCGTCGTTTTGCCATTTCAACTCTCCTTTGGGTTGGAGAGATGATCTTATTCTTCGTGCCGGTTAATTAGAATGCGGGGTTCATGACGCGCTTAC
>NZ_JBFRTD010000002.1:0-46775 GCF_041473955.1 Vibrio sp. 10N.222.54.E6
GAAGGATCACAAGAGGCCGATCTTGAAGAATCAGTAATCGAAGCTAATCAAATCTCCAATAGCGATAAATTGCATTCAGCCATCGAGTTAACATTAGAAGTTGCGAATGAAAACGAAATATACCTTAATTCAAGTGACGTGGAAGTTGAAAAAAGCTTAGCTTGCTCAACGAAAATAAACTCTGCCTTGATTCAACTTGAAGACTTAATAGAGCATGTAGACTCATCTGAACTAGAAAGCCACAAAGTCGGATTATTAAAAATTAAAGACCTGAACTTCGTAAATATTGGGGCTGCAATTTCAGACTCACTATCAGAGTATCTAGATAACATAGAACCGCCGAGCATTAACGATGATAGTGAAGAACAAGCACAAAAAAATGAATCTTCTTTAGCATACGCAAATAAACTGATTCAAAACATGTCTCGTTTAAACACTCCTCTTGAAGCCATGATCCGTAACAAGACTATAGATAGCAAGGCCGATGACCTTATAAAGAACCAAAACAATCTACAATCAGTTGTATCCAAAACGTTGACGAAACTCCAAGATGCTTCGCTTGATGAGCATGAAACTTTCCATCAGATCAAAGATTTATCAAAATCTATCAATGCCAACATTGAAACAATTAAGGAAATTCGCAATAAACAAACATCTGCCAGCCAAACTGTCGATGTCAATAATCAAAACTATGACCAACCTGCTGGTTCCAACATTGAGTACCCACAAGAAAAGTCCGATATCAGCGCCAATAGTGTGCATTCAGAAATTGAATTTGATGACGAGCTACCTATCAACCCAAACGCAGCTAGCGATACGTTAGATACTGTTGCTTGGGTACAACCTGAATTTTCTCGAAATAATAAAAAATCTATATCCATAGCCCAAAGTGTATTTAAAGGGGTTGAGCGAACTATGGCTATCAAGAAGAGTATATTCATGTCCGACATGCACAGAGGAATAAAGTACAACGATGATCACGCAGAACATAATCTCAGATTCAATGGTGTCATCAAAGATTACGGGGATATGTTCAAGTTTACAGGCACAAGCCGCAAAGCAAACGCTAAGCACGCGGTTAAATTAGCAGAGCAACTTGGATGGAACACCATTGCTGTGAGTGGTAATGCAAATTACATTGAAAAAGTCTCAATGTTAGCGAGTAAAAAAGGCATTCAGGTGATTGAGATAGATACTCGCATTCATACGCAAGAATTTACGAAACCTACAGAGAAAGTCACCTCTCGTGATCTTAAATCACTTAAAGAAGATATCCCACCTAAAGTGGTAAAACCGATTACCGATAAAGGCTTAAGTGGCACACTAGCTTCTAGTCAAGGCATCAATAAAGAAGCTGAAATGGAAGAACAGTCCCCTAGAAATAACAGCCGCATTCAAATAAGCATGTAATTTACTTCGCATTAAAAACGAAAGATTTAAGGTAATTTAATGAACCAATGGTCAAAGCTCACGCCTACCGAAGCCATAAAAAAGCTAAAAAAACTGAATGCTGAACTAGGTAAAAACAAAACCACTGACGACTATATTAAAGGGGAGTTCAACTCTTTCTCTGAAACTACATCACAGCGCTTGAAAATACTCTTACGTGCTGACTGGAAAGACAGAAATAGTGTCACTTTATACATTCAGTCGCTAGTTAGTATAAAAGTAGAGCTCGATACATTTGGGGACCTCATACCAACTGAACTTCATGATTTAATCGACATTAACCTCTCTAAGATTGATGGTGCGATTGATAGCTTAAATGTGCCTACTATCATAAATACGACCTCAGATATTCAGCAAAGTTGCTACTCGATTTCATCTCAAGTAGCAATGCTGAGTACTTGTAATAAAAACATCATGTCAAAACTCGTTAATGATAATGAATTGCGTTATATGCAGTCCAAGTTAAATCACGAATTAAGATGCAACATTGCTCTAAGAACGAGTGTAGATGATCTCAGTAATAAAATAGATATGCTGCGCCTTAGCAACCGTAAAGTTGATCCGGTATCATTGCTAATGCCATCTAAGGAAAGGGGTTACGTACCAACTTTTCAATCAGAATATAATGGCTTCTGCTTTAGTCCTGATCAGCTTGCAACCATTCGACTGTCAAATTCTCCAAGTAAAGTTAAGAGGAAAGAGATCCATAAAGGACTCCGCTCTTGTATTCCTTTTCTGTCATACATAAAACAAACCTTGGATCATAATGGGACAAGAATCCATAAAGTCTCGAACGGCCTAACTATTAATCAATTTCAATCGGGCCAGATTACATTTAATCATGAACATATCGAGCTTGCTAAATCATTTTCGTTAAAATATATAACAAAACAAAAGCCTGGTATGGAACCTGTTCTTATATGGGGAAGTGAAACATTCACTACTTACATATCCGAAAATCTGAAACAGAAAGCGATACCCTGTACAATACTCAAAAAGGACATTATTACTTCAATAAAGGCCTTCAAAGAGGTAAAAATTACTCCTGATGAACAGGCTGCAGCAAAAGCTAATAACAAATTATTCAAAACGAATAGACCCACCCCACTAACTCCGCTGAGTCACAGCCTGAATTACTCACAACCTCACAATCCAAAGTTAATTTCTTAGGGAGGAGAACTATGGCCTTCATACCCTCATTCATTATTGATGAAATAAAGAGCAAAGTTAATATTATCGACATTTTAGAAAGAGAGATTGGACTATCTAAAGTAAAAAAAATAAATTCCGACGATAAATATCAGGCCTGCTGCCCTTTCCATGATGACAAGACCCCCTCTCTCGTTGTTAATAACGACGGTGGTACATTCCACTGCTTCGGTTGCAATGAAAGTGGAGATGCAATTGATGTCTTTACAAAGCACCTTCAATTACCTTTTTACAAGGCCATTGAAAAGCTATGTTCATATTCTGGATATGACCTAGAAGCACTTATGAAGGACATGGCGCAAATTGATAAGGCTAGGAGTACGGCCATAAAGGTAAGCAGCTTGCCTCTTACCAACCAACTTTTTAATAGACTAACCAATTACAACCCTTTCCGTATAAACAACGAACATAGTGAAATATCATTACCAAACTCATTCGTAGAAATGAGCTCTCGTCTAAACTCGCTCAATTACCTGACTGATTCGGGAAATGGAACTGAATTAGTAAACCTCATTAATGACTCAAGCACCATAAAAAGAATTGCTACAGAAAATAAGACATTAAAAGATGGCAAGCTCACATTTTATGCAAACACAAACTATTTACCGGTAATGACCATTTCCAAACCAGACAACTCAAGTTCATTACCAATTATTGTTTCTGAAAACAGTTCTGATAAGCAATTCCACTGTTCTGGCTTCTTAGTTTTGGATGAAAACCTTGATCTTATGGACACCTACCCAAATGATGCCGTAGAAAGCCATAACTCCATACTGATACCACCGCCATCTCAAGTAGATATGTTTGAAAACGTTGATGAAATTTATATTACAGAATCCTCTAGCCAATACATTGAGTTAGTTTCATCCAATGTAACGAATGTCACCGCACCTGCAGCTGGAGAATTGAACCACCAGCATTTGCGCCAAATGAGTAATCTACCTACTAAGAACTTAACTTGGGTTACCACACAAAAGTTCATAGCCAACCCAAGATTGCTTTCTAAGCTAGCTATCTTTACTGAAACCATAGGAAGCAACAAACAACTTAATATTGTTATGCTAAAAGATAACCAAGATAACAATGCATTCTCTTCGCTAGTAATGAATAACCCTAAAACGGCATTCAACACTATAAACTCCAAAAAACTTCCTGTAGGAGATGTTGTAAAAATGGCTTTACCTACTATCTCTTTGCTAACAGGGACCCAGTATGACTTTGCGATACGATCGAGCGCCCTATTCGCTAAAAAGATGTTGTGCAGTGAGAACGAAAAGACCCAGGCAACGGCGATCGATATAATCAACAAGCTGATAAACATTACAGCCAAACCAAAGCATGAAATATATAGCCTAGTTTGTGGTGTTGGATCTAGCACCATGAAAAAATGCATAAGTGAAATAGATACCTTTGACGTTAGTACTCACAAAGTTCCAAGCATTATTGATACGGGCAAAACCTTCGACTCAATGGATAGAGATATAAAAATGATGATGGCAAAAATTAAAGCCACTCTAACAGGAAATGAGAACGATCCTTTTTATGAAATTGAAACCAAATCGGTAAAACTACAACTTGCAGAGTCATTATTGTTTGTACACGCAATAGAAAACATATCTCATTCACAAAACCTATCGCCAGAAGCATTACAGAACAACCCAACTAAATAACACATTCACTCCCTACTTCATAAACCCAAGCGTGACATAGGATATCGCTTGGGTTGCGATTTTCTAACCCAATTCCGCATTATCAATCATTATTCTTCCGACAAGAACGGTGCCTCTAAATCTGCCTAATTTAAATAAACAAACGCACAGCCTTCTACTATCGTTACAGACCACTATTCCACCCAAGCTATCACGATGTACTTTTACATAAACCCCACCATTTGAATGTAAAAATACATTTCATATAATTTTACGATGTATAATTACATACTTGGTAAATACTGCCTGTATTCTTGCAAGCTCTTTTGTTTGGACGCATATCGATTGATATCAGGCCAGTATCCAGAATTTTGGCAATCAACCCTCTGGCATCTTGTGTCATATCAAGACAATGCATGCCACTATAATTAGATATGAACTCTGCTCCGGTCATTTTTTCGACTTAGATTCAAATTACCCTTATCAATACAAGGTGCCACTATAGGACCAAGCGCTCCATACTGCGCCTTCTGGTGTCAAATGGTGTCACTTGGTGTCACTTGGTGTCACTTGGCGCCATGATGCATTGGTGGCCTGCTTGCATCCTAGTGCCACCTTGTGTCATTTGGGGGCATTTATGGGCATTTCGTGCGAATTAATGCATTACTCAAACTTTCGATTTAACAAATAACTGTCAATATTTCACCTTTCGCTGGAGGTGAATCGCATAATTTTAAATACCGTTTGATAGCAATACATCACAAACCCAGCCATACCTGTGAATTGTGGCCACATTCATATAGCAATAAAGGGGGGGGAGAAAAACTTCATAAATATAGGTTGATATTCACCGGTAATTTGGACAACAGAAAGTGAGTAATCAAGTAGATCTGTAATGTTATTGATCCAACAAGTTAATGCAACTTTCATAGGCACACATGGTTTGGGATGAAGAGAACGGCAAGGTTCAAATTGGATTTGATGAAACGAGTGATCGCAAATAGATAGCTATCTAGATCTGTATTGGATGGATCGAGCTTGCGAAAGATGGATGTCGACAAAATAGAAAGGTGACGTGGTGAGGAGATGTTGAATAGCAATAGATTTTGAGCCGATATGAGTAAGACTAGATAGCAACACATATCATGTAATCATGTAAAAATACATCTTTCACCAAAATGGTTATGTATAAACGACGTATTTACTTTGGTGACAATGATACGATGACGTAGAGAAATTAGAATTAGGGGGTGTTTATGTATTTTTATCGAAACCAACTAGCTGACGAGAGCTATGAATATGTAGGGCCTTTTGTCATGGCTAAGGAAATGCTTTATGAGGAGGTGGCAAAATCGGAACGTGAAAATAAAATCAACACATTCACGGAATCTGAAATGAAGGTCCTTGAAACCTCCACTTTTGAACATTCAATTTATTCTATAAATCCAATGGAACTCAACAGCAAGCTAAGCGTTCGCGGTCATTTAAGTCATTACGAATACCGGTATATATACGAGGCCAATAAAGAGGCGATGTCTATTCAGGAGTGGTTAACGTTTACAGAGATTAATAACAACAAACACCTTAATTACATGAGTGGCCGCTCCCTGGTGAAAGGTGCTCTGGTTAAAAAGCTTTGCGATCTAATGATATCCCATAGTTACTTACTGGAGACAACAGCCTTTAAGTTGATTCGTTGCGTAGTAGATAACCGCTCCGTAGAGAGTCTTTCACGCAGTGAGTATGGTCAATATAGCGTTGAGTTTTTGAGAGTTCTAAGAAGCTGTAAAAATGCGGGTTTAGAATACTACTGGTCTTGTCGAAGCCATGTCGACTTGATGCAGACGCGTATATATGTGGAAACCGACTCATTACGTCGTAATCAATCTGCCGATGCAAACGAAACAGCCTTTATGTCCGACTTTGATAAGACATCTGAATTTAATGCCATGAACGTAAAGCGAAATACTGCGTCAGATAAAAAATATAGAAATCAGAGAGCAACGGAAGCTAAGAAGTTAGCAGCCATCGTTACTCAACTACGAGCTACTAGGTTAAGTAAGCTGTCGGATGAACAACGCTCTGCATCTGAGGAACTTATAACGAATGCTTTAAGGACTTTAAATACATTTACCGAGGTAGCCCCAGAAGCAGGTTTAATGAATATGCTTGAGCGAATGATGGGTGACGAATTGAAGAATACCCTTACCTTTGAAGCTCACTCCTTATCCGGTGAAATTATTGAACACTCTCAACCCTCTTATACAACAGAGGTAGAGTTCGAATCACTTACTGCAGATAGTCTAGATAAGAGTGATAAATTGGACTTACTTGATGATGAGTTGTTTTCAGGTCTACCTTGTTAGTCAAATTAGGTACCCTTTAAAGTAGAGAGTAAACATCTAAATTCTCATACCTTTGCATATACATAGTGCAAACATAAAAACAGCCTCTCATTTGGCTGTTTTTTTATTTGTAAGAAAGGAAAAGATTTTTAGTATCCGCCCCATGAACCCACGGGCCGACTTGTCAGTGTTTGAAGTTCCAAGGTAGGAGTGCGTCGATATCAGGCTCTGCTTTCGCCAACTCTTTCATGCACTTGACTAGGTAGTCATAGAGGATAAGACCGTTGGCTTTCGCGGTCTCGATGATGCTGTAAAGCATCGCGCTCGCATCAGCACCGTTTGGTGTGTTAGAGAATAGCCAGTTCTTCCTGCCAATAACCAGCGGTTTCATTGCGCGTTCAGCGCGATTATTATCGATAGATAAGTGGCCATCGTCGATATAACGAGTGAGCTTTGACCACTGCCCGAGCGTGTATTTTATCGCTTTGCCCAGTGGGCTAGAGCCTATCACCTTCTGGGTTGTCATCCATTGGTAAAGCTCATCCAGTATCGGCTTGGCAAGTGCTTGACGCTCTGCTTTTCGCTCTTCGGCAGGCGCACCTTTTAAGCGCGATTCTATCCCGTAGAGTTTTTGGATTTTAGCCAGCGCTTTATCGGCCTTGCCCGACTTACCTTTCCCTTGAAGCTTCTTCGCGTCCATGAACTTGCGACGAGCATGCGCTAAGCACCCCACATTGGTGACTTGATGAAGTCCATCATAAGCAGCGTAGCCATCGGTTTGTAGATAACCGTTGTAGTCACCTAAAAAGGCAATAGGGCACGCCCTCGCGCGACTGTTTTGATAGTCGTACAAGGCGATATTTTTCACATTAGGCAGTGCGGCTTCGGGCGAGTCAGCGCCCGAGCAGTAGAGCCACATATAACACTTCTTCTCTTCCTTGAGCACATTGAGCGGCGTTTCATCCGCCTGAACCACCACTTGCTGAAGTAGGTACTTCTTCAAGGCGGCATACTGCGGGGCGAACTTCTCGCTGACTTGGATAACCCACCTTGCCATGGTGGTGCGTGATAACTCGATACCCGACTGGGTAAACAGCGATTCTTGGCGATAAAGTGGCATCGCATACTGGTATTTGCCAAGAATGATGTTGGCCAGCAAGCTTTCTGTGGCGAAGCTTTTAGGGATGAGACTCTGAGGGGATGGCTTCTGAACGATATGGCTGCTGTCGCCTGTTTTCTCGCACTGGCGGCAAGCGTACTTAGGGCGAACATATTCCAACACCTTGAGTACCGCAGGCGTGAACTCTAGCTTCTCGCTGCGGTCTTCACCGATTTTATGCAGGCCATGATTACAACAAGAACACTGCTTTTCATGGTCGTCTAAATCGAGTTCGATAACCTCACGAGGTAAGGTCTTAGGCAGAGGTTTACGTTTACCACGCTTTTTCGTTATGATCGTGGTTGTCACCTCAACTTCTTCTTCCTTAACGGCTTCACATTCCGCTTCGTTGAAGAGGTCACCTTGTGATTCATCGTAAGGCTTTAACGCCTCCGAGCGTTTAGCGAACTGGCGGTCGAAGGCGAGTTTGAGTTGTTCAAGCAGCGATTGGCGCTCTTGTTGCCATTGCGATTCCTTCTGCTCTTGCGAGAGCATCAGGGCTTTCACCATCGCTTGTAGCTCGGCAATATCTTGGCTTTCTGGGTTGATATTTGGCGTCTTTTCCATGGCATTGATTATACTAAAATCGTGCCGTTAACGCTTGGTATATAAGGCTTTATTCTCGATTAGCTCATTGTAAAATCGTTTATTTTTACGGGTTCATGGCCGATAATTGTGAAGCCAGAAAGCAGTCTATCAAGCTCAAATTGAGTGAGGGTAAACACCTGATTTTTCTCTTTTGAAGGCCACTTATACTTGGCTTTTTCAAGGCGTTTATACCAGAGGGCGAAGCCTGTTTTATCCCAGTACAGTACCTTAATCTTATCGCGCTGTTTATTGGTAAACAGGAACAGCGCACCGCTGCCAAGAGGTAAGTCCGTATCATTTTCGATAATCGCTGCAAGACCGTTGATGGACTTTCTAAAATCGACGCTTTCACGATAAAGGTAAATGTCTGGAGCGCTGAGCATACCTTTCATGACAACGCTCCAATGAGTTCAGCAAGATAGGTCGCTGGCGTACCTTGAGGAATGCTCAGCTCCACATCATTGATGAGAAGTGTCATGTTAGCCGTAGCTATCTGGGCCTGATACTTGGTTGTATTTTCGACGATTTCGGCTTTAACAAATCCGACAGATTCCGATTGGTTTACTGTTTGGAGTTGACGCCGCTTGGCGAAGAACGTGGATAAACTCAGTCCATGCTCTTCGCAAAAAGCGCGTTGGGTAACACTGCTGCTTTCATATTGTTCAAACAGTGATTGCCATTCTAGGTTGGTGCGTCGTTTTGCCATTTCAACTCTCCTTTGGGTTGGAGAGTTGATCTTATTCTTCGCGCTGAAAGATTAGAATGCGGGGTTTATGGCGCGCTTACGATTTTTAAGCATTTATGGGGGTGTCGTTGCCGGGAATAGAAGAACGAAGCCAGGTAGGTATTGGGCTGCCGTCGACTTGGGGTTAGCTCAAAGTCTGCAGAATTTTCCTGTAAGCTGTTGATTAATGGTAATTTAAAGCAAAAAAAACGGCGACTTTTTTGATAAAGTCGCCGTTTCTAATATTCCGTTTACTTTGTAAAGCTAACGATGATAACTCTACAAAAGAAATGATAGTCAATTTGGAAGTTAATATCAATAGAAGGGGACATAATAACTAAAAAATAATACTATGTATAAATTGGAAAATTACCGAGTAACAGCTATAATAAAACCGTATTATTTAGTTTTATTGAGGGAGTCTATGAAAAATATTATTTTCGGTTTAACATTACCAACCGTATTGCTGTTCACGTCACTTTGTGTCGGCGCTTCAGATGTGGTCAAGCTTTCAAACTCAGGCATATGCCATGATGAAAACAGCGCCTGGTTTGAAAAGACCAAAAGCTTCACGATTTATTCCAGCTTAGAGAAATGTATTGCAGCTGGTGGTCGACCTACCAAATCCAACGGCAATAAGAAGGCGAATCAATCACCTACTTCTGTAAATGGTATCCCTAAGTACGTTAGATCTGATTATGCTCACTGGTCTGATTTTGATCATGATGGCATGAACACTCGACATGAGATATTGGAAGATATGTCATTGAGCATTGTTAAGTACAGTTCTAATGGTAATTACGTCCAAAGAGGGAGATGGAATGACCCATATAGCGGAAAGACCTTTTACAAAAGTAGCGACCTACAAATAGATCATGTCGTACCTCTGGCTTTTGCTCATTACGCTGGAGCTTGGCGCTTCTCAAAAGAGGAAAAGGAATTGTTTGCGAATGATGCCAGTAACTTACTCCCTGTTCAGTCTTCTTTAAACCAAAGCAAGTCGGCTTCCCCTCCAACAGAATGGCTTCCACCAAATTTAAAATATCGGTGCGCTTACATTTATCACTTTGACAGAGTGATGAAGAAATACAAGCTCACATACAAGAGCCACCAGCTAAGAACGATGAACAAGATGAAAGCTAAGTGTAAAGGCTAATCAACATATCAAAGCCGTCGATACATCAACAATATCTCAGTGGGGAACTAGACCATGAATTACCAAATTGAAAGAAACCCGGCATTACAATTTTCGAATGCAACTTCTGATGCTATGAGGAAGCTAGGTTTTAGCAAGCAAGGTCTAATGTACCAAAGCGTTTGGGACATAACTGACAACTTAATGTCATACTTGAAGTACGACGGCGACGAACTCACCCTTCCTGAAAATCTTGTTATTTGGAGATCTCTCTGGGAGGAACTTGAATCTAACACCAAAATTGGGGACGACCACTTTGCGAACATCAACCAAGAAGGTTCGAAACGTGGTCGTAGTTATGGGTCTGAGTTTTTCACCCCCGCCCTTCACTCAGATATCATGTGCAATGTAGCAGTTGATAGCCTTATGTGCCTATCGAAGAAATTACAAAAAGATGAGCGATTGAAGATCTTAGAACCGAGCTGTGGTACTGGGGCGATACTAATGAGATTCATCAAGGCCGCTTACCATAAATGTCCTGAATTACTGCCTAGAATGGATTTTATAGTTAACGATTTGAACCGCTCTAGCACCGACGCAGTTAGCATGAACTTCATGCTGCAACAGTTAGTCGGAGTGCCACTTACTGACCTAACAATTCACAATGGCGATGCATTAAAGTTACTTCCTATGTATGAGGGTCAAATTCATTGCGTCATCGGTAACCCTCCATTCCACAAAGTATCGTCAAACAATTACCCTGCAGGAATGACTCTGCCGTGCTTCTACAATAAACCTTTAGAGTATCTATACGCTAACGGCGGCCTTAAGATCGATAGCCCTACCTTTAAAGACGTCGATGGAAAGAAGCTATCTAAATTAAAATACAACTCAACGGTCCCTCTAGATATAGCAATCACAGAAATGTCCATTAGACTACTGAAGCCACTGGGTATTTGTTCTCTTGTTATTCCTGACGGGATTTTAGCGAATAGCAAATCAAAAGCATTTCGCCAGGGCCTAATCGATGGGGCTCATAACGATTCACCTATAAACCTCCTATCAAACATGTCACTTCCTAGTACGACATTTTTACACTCAGAAACAAGCGTCAAAACATCAATACTGACCATTTCAAAAAACGTGGCCGTTGATAGTGTCATGATGGCAGTAATTGAAGACTTGGGATGGGATAGTAGAACTAAAGCATTAAGGGAAGACGACATTACAAAGGGGAATATAGACAAGCTACTCAGCGAATTAAAAAAAACCTACGCTCACTGCGTCCAGAAGACGTTGTGTGACGAAACACTTCTTACCACCAGCGGTTTGGATAATCGATACCTAGAAGCAACGAAACCAGTATTGCTTACAGCTTCAGTGCCAGTTTTTGAAAGTGGACGATGCAAGCCAGCAGAATTAATTAATATAAACCCTCACCAAGATAATATTGATTTAGCAATGAG
Organism: Vibrio sp. 10N.222.54.E6; assembly: GCF_041473955.1. NCBI lineage: Bacteria > Pseudomonadati > Pseudomonadota > Gammaproteobacteria > Vibrionales > Vibrionaceae > Vibrio > Vibrio sp. 10N.222.54.E6. Next base: position 11,725 of record NZ_JBFRTD010000002.1, read on the forward strand.
TGTTAACTCGATTTAGCTGACAAAGGATAAAACTAACCACTCTTTCGGGTGGTTTTTTATAGGTATTATTAGGTGTTAGGCGTCAATCCAAATAGTAAAGACTTCCAAATTAGCAAAGACTTCCAAATTAGAGTATGAGAAGTGGCTAATTCATGAACTACATGCTAAAATTACAGTATATAGTGTAAACGAGGTTTTATTATGAGTCACTTCTCAGCAACTGTTCAACTTGTTCACTTTGATAGCTCGCAATACAAGAGTTTTTCTCGCGCATTACAAGCAGGGGCAGTACACACACCATCAAAACGAGTCGTTGCCTGGACTATCGAGAGTAACGATTCAAGTGAGCTCCAAGACATCGCGAGCATGTACCGAGATTTCTGTTCGGATAAAAAAACCTTTGGCTTCGTCACTTATCAAGATGCTTTTTTTCAACTAGACGAACTGGACAATATGTTGAGTTATTTAGACATGGCATTCTCTACCGCCGCTTAGAAAGTTCTTACGACTCATAGCCTCCATTGGCTTGATGTATTTATAAGCAAATGATAACGCTAACATTAACTCCGTTGAAGTAACCTAAAAATTAGAGTAATTACTATGACAAATCCTAAGACAACCAGCATTGAGTTTAACGTTGATATCCAGCTCAGTGGAATTGCTGAAGAATTAACAAAGTTTGGACTGAATTATTGCGGCGGAACCTTTAACCACCAGCCAACAAATGAAGAGTTTGAAATAACCTTATCCAAAGTTTCGTGGGTTCATGACTTAAAGAAAAATGCTGACGATATGGACCGCAAGTTAAAAGAGTCTAAAGTAACAATTAATAAGCTTGAAAAAGTACTAGAAACACTGGTTAAATCAAACTGCATAAATAACGAAGGGATTGCCATTATTGACACCCTAAAAACCATCAAGCCTTAAAGGTAAACATCATGTTAGATAATTTAGACCTAAAATCCATTCTTGTCCTTTTAAAGCAAGACATATCTATTTCCATTCCATCGGAGCGTTTGTTGCAGAACTATCCCGACTGGTGTAGCTGCCCTAACCTATCAATGGCCGGCAGTGACCTTAATGGCATTATTTTGGTTGCGGGTATTATTAATGACAATTACCCTCTTACAGAGGACGGGGTGAAACAGATCATTAGGGACACTAGAGATGCATTGTCTGAGTAGACTAACTTGAAGAGAGTTGAAAGGTAGGGTTTTAGAATTTTATCGTAAACACCAAAGCCGCGAAGCCCCCCCCTACACAGGAACAGGCAGCTGTTAACGCCTCGACAATTAACGTTTTTAAGTAAGGACCTCTTCCTTCTCGAACGCCGTCACCAGTTCAGTCAAAGGACCCCGAATTAGCACTGCTGATTGAAGCTGCTCGATTATTCCTGCTCCCTCGTCAGGTTCACATCCAAACACCGCCGTATCACTATTAGTATCCGTAAAAATACCAGCGCCAATAACTGCAGCTTTCAATTCATAAATAATGTCACCAATAAAAGTCACCTTAAGCTCTGGTTCTACAAAAGATTCCACTTGTATAGCTTCAGGCTGGATAGTTACATGATCATTTATTGCAGACTTTAAAAAGGTCAAAATATCCAGCGTATCTATTGTAGAGGCCTCCTCAACTTCAAGTACTACTTCCTCCTCAGTTGAAATGGTAACCGCATTCCGATTTCTAGGTACCTTCGAACACTGCATTCCCCTAAAATCCTCCACCTCTACAATCTCAGAAAATAGATGGGGCGAATTGGAAGTGTAATAATTGGATTCATCGGAAAAAACTTTTACCAATGCTAAAGCTCTCAGTTCATCATAACTAGGTAACTCATACACAGTGACCAGTTCTTCCTTATAAAGTTGAATTAGGTAATCTGCTACAAGGTACTTATCTATATCAATATGCTTATGCACGGTTTGGAGAAGTTCGTTATACGGCACTGTAAATCCAGTAGAACCTTTAACGTGGTATCGAGGGTCTGTGATTTCGTTCCAATAGCTTATGTGCTTATCTATGATTATAGGGTTAAGCGTACATTCTAAAGAGTCAAGAATGGAATAAAGCACCTTTGTCGATCCAGTAGTACGTAAATAGTCGATTAGTGCGCTATTTTCTATAGCAAACTTACTCAGCTCAGCATCTAAAGATCGAACATGAACACTACCCGCGCGAGCTGATTTATTGGCCCCGAAAAAGCTCTGCATTACGCAAACGTCGCTACTAAATTCCTTTTGATGCAAATTGGCAATAGCGACACGCTCTTGATAACAGCCATTGTTTGTGCGTATAAAACCACCCTTACTAGCTTCAGACATACCCAAAAAATGGACGCGAGTAAATACTGGTTGATTCTGAGTATCTTTTAGCTCAAACAACGTTTCAATGTCCTTAATATCCATTCTTAAGTTAACGGACTTTCCATTTGGAAGCTTCGCATCACATCGAGTCGGTATACCCAAAATTACTGGTGCAAAATCTATAGCTTCCAACATGTCGAGCGCGTGCTGCTGTAAATTTCCAGTAGTGATTTTATGAATAGGCATGATTAGCGAAACGGATTTCGAGAGCCTTTGAATAATGTCTCTGTTTTCACGTAACACATCAACGGCAGCGATCTGATTGAAAGGATCATCAGGTAAGACGAAATAGAAGTTATGACCGGAACCCGGGGCAAAAGTCTTGGAAATTTGTTCAACCTCCCTCAGTACTGCACCAGCATCGATGTCTTGGCCTTTTTTAATCGCATTGATGATGCCGTTGTCAAAAAAGAAAGGTTTATCTGCAAATAAGTCGAGTTTCATTCGATTCATAAGCCAATCGCACTCAGGTTTATCCTCTGCAGACTTTAAGTTAACGTTCGCAAGAGACATCCCCCTGAATTGACCTGCCTGAACAGCCCCTTCAAACTCCCCGACAGCTGATATTCCTGACCGAAAATGCATTAATTCAGCGACAGGACTCGCTTTATGTTTCAGGAGTTTAATTAATCGAGAGCGCATCACGCCGATCCCCCTAAAATCCTTACACATGTAAAATTGCTTGAAATCTTTCACCACTCCTTTGAATATCGACTTTTTTAGCATCATTTCAAACGCTTGTTGGTATGCACTTGGTAAAAATACAAACAAACCACCAGCTCTATCCTCTTCATGGATAGTTGAAATACCTAAACTCATTGCGCAATTACGAGTATGTTTTTTAACCCATTCAGCAGGAGTAACATCCACTCCCATTTGGGTGTCGTATTTTGAAACCGAAGTGTTAGCGGAAAGGAAGCCATGTTCGGCGCTCATTACAATTAAGTTAATGTGATCACTTACATCTGCAGACCCAAGATGACAACGAATGTCTTTAAACAACCTTCCGTTGTACATCTCCATTGGTTTTCCGCTACGTAACTTATCTGCTGAGCACGCAATGATAACTGTCGGCTTAATCGTTCTGTTCATTTCTAGGCTTCCATATATATTAAAGGCAGTTTTCTATCATGTACTCGGCAAAATTCGGATCAGATAAGCCAACGAAACCACAAAGGAGTTCGGGTAAAGCATTCTTATTCTTCTTGTGAAGTTCCGAGTGATATTTAATGATATGTGAGAACACCCCACCCAACGTGTAACCAAAATCAGTAAGCATTTCTTCATCAATAAGCGATTTGATGCTATTTCGCTGACATATTTCCTTAATCGCAAATTGATACATTCTGTCCATGTCATCGAGCTTTGATTGGGTCAAACTACTTTTATCCTCTAACTCCGTAGGTTCACGAACCGTAACGTGAGCCACAAACGACTCCTGGTGAAAACAGTCATGTTCTAAAGAAGTCCCAAAGATAGGTGTGACGTGATAACCCTCACCTCTTAAGCGGCGAACTCGTAAATCAGCGCCTATATGACGACGAGATGCAAAATTCTCACCCTCAGAATTGTAAATAAATACGCCGTCAGAAGCCTCCAGCTCGACTTTTACTTTCTTAATCTCTGCCTCTTCAAATACACTACAAGAGCGTGTAGGTGCCTTCTTGCGGCTGGTGGCTTCCTTTTTAGGAGCTCGACCGAAAATCACTTCACCATTTTCGTTGAAATAAGCCATTTTATTTCCTTTAACTGATGAATAGAACATAATTATAACGCGCATATGCGTTATAATACATCAAAAATTAATGCCTATTTGCGTTTATTACGACTGACGAACACCACCTCGCCGATAAACGGTAACTTAGTGCCGTGTTAGAAATTGGTGGACAGGAAAATGGAATCTGCTTATAAATCGAAGAAATATACCAATTTGGCCATAAGCACACCGCATTGAATTAACTACTGGTTCGAAAGATGTTTACATATTAAAAATGGCAAAAAGGCTAGGTTATCACCTAGCCTTTAATATAGCGCCTGATTGTTTTCAGTTCACACTTACTCTTAATCCCCCCCCCCTAGCTGTTCATTAGATGAGTCGCACAAAGGTCTGTGAGTACCGTTTCCGTTACGCTTTCGAGCGAAGGGTATTCTTTCTCTACAATAATTTCTTCCCCACTCTTGTGACCAATCACTAAATGCACTGTAGGGCTCTGCGGTTTAACTGAAATTACGATTTTCATGTTACGGTTATTCTGCAAGTAACCGACCGCCGCATTTATCTCAGGAACATACTGAACCACACCCACCGAAATCCCTCCTTCAGTTGTTTTATCAATCACGGCATGGGATTGCAGCAGTAGTTGATTGAGTTTCTCTATTGTCGTTTCCATAATCAGTCAACCCAATGTCGTCATAATTAACACCACTAGATACATAGTCTTCTATCATTGACGCAGCCGTGGTGAGCGCCGTTATGCTGATTGCTGACTAGCGGCAGCCAAGCAACGCACACCAGACGCTGTAATATGACACTGCGATGATGTTTTAAATACATCAACAATCGCTAAAATATCACCATGCTTTCCTTTCCAAAATTGTGTTTCGACATTCGGATGTTTATCAACAACGATATTTAAGTTATCTACGAACCCTTTAATCGTGTTTAATTTTTCGGTTTCCATGTCCAACCTTTCCCCTTAGATGAACTCGAAGCGATCACTTGCAGAAACACCAATCTGCACACCTGCAAATGACCATGTTTGCTTCACACCTAGTCGATTTGATTCAGCAAGGTATTCATCATAAACAAACTGAGGGACTTTCATTTCCTTGGCGCGAGTTTTTGAGCGAATATTGTATTGGTTAAGATGCAATTCCAATACGCCAGTAACACCCTTCGCCACGGTTTGTTCCGTTGTTGTCAGTAGCCAGTTTGCTAAAAATTGTCTAAACATGATTTTTCCCTTATATATTACTAAAATCGACTTTGAAGCGGCGACCTACTGGATAAGCCTCTTCGTTGTAAGTTTTTTCATACCCTTTAGCAAAAAAGGAAAGCAACCACAGAGCAAATATTTGTGGTGCTGAGTGGGGTATAAAGATCAGGCCGTCAGACACTTTTACTATTTTCATTTCTTATAAATTCCTTATTTCTAGGTTATTAGTTAAGCTCGTTCGCTTTCCAAATGATCTGTCCCTGCGAAATTTAAGTGGTTGTAAACAGTCTTAAGCTTACGCTCATCAAAGCAGTCTGTTGTTCGCTTGCCTAATTCTCGATACAAAAAGCGAGATTGTTCTCTTCGATCTAATTCACTGTAAAAAAATCCAAAGACTTTGAAATTATCGTTAGTGTAATCCAGTAGCGCTTCAACTCTTTGCTGACCATCAATTAGACAGTCCGAGTATTTAGCCAATGTGTTGTTGTCCAAATCAAGATAACCGTTCACAACAATAGAACCTATGTCATAACCTAGATAGCAAGATTCTACGAATGACACCTTTTGCGCTAAAGTCCAAACGGAATCCCGTTGCCAGTCTGGAATGGGAAATTTACCTAACATTTTTCGCGCCCACGGGTAATCTTTTTCAGAATAGCCGTGGCGTTTGTCTACTAAGTCAGAAATCATGACTCCTGATTCACTAAACTTGATAATTGGTTGTGGGATTCGATTATTCACGTATTTCTCCCTTATAAAGCTTCAGCTTCAAGTGAATGGCAAAGAACAGATATTAAATCACGCTCTAATCGAGTCGTTTTGGAGCGTTGTTCAGAGCGTTCAGATAATTTTCTAATTACACGCTCAATACGCGGTTTTCCATATCTCTCAATAAGTGCATAAGCCTGTAAATCACGGTGAGCCGAACCAATTAAACCAGTGAGACTTGCACTCAACTTACGCTTACAAAAGTTTATTGTTATGCATAAAGGAATTGAAGGTATGATAATCAGCTCACCAACCCCCCCATTTATTACCGGGTTAATAAATTCATCAACACTCAAGTTGCAATCATCAAAGGCGAAGCTAAGAGCTAAGTCCATTAGTTGAGGCTTTTTAGTTTGCTTTTGCCATACTTCAACTTTGCGCCCCAAGACCTCTGTTTCCCAAACGTGATAACTGCCACATTTAGTAATGCACTTAATCTCAACTAGCATCATTATTCCTTCTACTTAACTTTATTTATAGTAAGTTCACAAAGCTATTGTAACGCGTATATGCGTTATTTCAAGTTAAAATAATGCACATGTGCATTTTAATTATCTGATAGCCTATGCTAACTAAAAAAAGCGACCATCGGTCGCTATTTATTAACATGATCTGCTTGTTAAGTGTTTGGTGCTAACTTTGACGCGAACAGTAAAGCCTGCTCCTCAGTGATGAGTAAACCCAAATCTTGAGCTACATAAAAAGCGACGAGTTCCTGCATTTTCTTGACGACCGCTGGTGGAATAGGCCGTCCACCAGCCTCTTTAGACCATGCCGTTGCATAGCCGGAATTGTATTTCAGACCTACAGCATCACACACTTTAGTAATGGCAACCGTCTTACTTAAACCTTGTGCATTCGTCATTTCGAGATAGACTTTAGCTACGTTCATAATTACCGTTAATTTAACCTGAATTTTGAAAGAATATAGCACACAAGATGCTAGTCTCACATAAATGTACTTTTCACTATGTGAAACTCACCAACATTACTCACTTTCAAACCAATAGCCTGTAATTCTTTGCTATCCCAAACCACATCGCGTGATACCTCACAGAGTTTTGGCTCGACTAAAGACGTTTTTTTTTCAGTGTCACAATAACTACAATCCGCAGAATATAAAACCTGAGTTCCATCGAAAAGATCATAGTCGACGTAACCTAACAAACGGTCACCAACAACAAGATAGCTTTTTTTTGATTGTTGGTAGCCTAATAAATGTCTTGGCTCTTGTGAAAGCATCAGGGTAGTTAGGCATGTATCAAGATCCGTACAAATCACTATCCCTTTATTATCCACAGTAAAGCTGCTGATAACGAGCCCTGAATTGTATAAAGCGTTATAGAAATTACTGCTATCAGAATGATTAGGGAATTCTGATATATCTCCGCAGTAACCTCTTACATGCATTTCCAAAAACTCTTCAATCTCTGCAATACATTCTTCCGTATACCAAGATCTAAACTTTTTGGTAGCAAGTATATTGCCAATTTTAAAACTTCCAATTCGTGTAGTGAATTGGCCATTCATAATTACTGTTCGTAGATCAGCATCTTGCATAATCACACCATAAATCTGTAAGCCACCAGTGATATTGCTCTTGTGGCGATTGCATAGTTAATCTTCACCCGCAAGCAATAGAGTTGTAACTCCTTGCTGTAAATTCGTTTGAATTCTAATACTCTGCCCACTAATTTCATAAAAGCTCAAGACGCTATCGCTTCCATCCAAAATTGAAGCTTCGTTGAGTTGCACACCTAACTTACAAGAGTCTCCATAATCGCCAGTGGTATGCTTCAGGATACAAGCAGCTAACTCGGAACCATGACGCTCCTCACTGAACCAATCAAAAAAACCGATAGTTTGCACCAATTGACCGATATGAAATTTCGCGTCAAGTGATAAAGTAATCTTTAACATGAACATGCCTATAAAAAGTAGACGCCGCTAAATCGCGACATTTCAAGGTAATTAAGCGGCTTTAGCCGATTGGGAAGTCAGAGAATGCGCCCACTCATGAGCTATAAGATCGACAACATATTCGCTAGTATCGATTACAATTTCCATATCGATATCAGCATAGGTACCCTCAAGTAGCCCCTCTACGTCATCTAAAAAAGAAGTAGTGACTTCTGTAAACTGGGTAGATAACTCCACATCTAATTTGGATTCTTCCCCATATAGTTCAAAAACTTTTAGTCGAGAGGAATTTGAAGTTACTCTGAACTCATCGGAATAAATACCAGTTGCATCGCACCAGTAATAATGACCAGCGACTGCTAAGCGCACTACCCACTTCTCGACGGTACCAAAATGATTAACAATAGCAGCACTCGTAGCAGCTTCACCAAAAAGCCTGATAATCCCGTCCATCAGTAAAAAATCGTCATCCTTTAGAGATTGAACCCAATCATTACTACGATTACTTGCTAAATCGCCCTGAGTTAGTGACGCTAAAATCAACCCCAAGTGTTTATCTGAAAACGTTTTTCTCAGTTCAACATCAGAATTATTGATAGAGCCCACTTCTACAGATAAAGCTTTAGATGTGGCAGATTCGATAGGTGTTACAGTTGACATAAGTACCCCTTACTCACTAATTCAGATTAATGAAAGACTTGATTGGTGACATATCTGATATCTTCTTGTCTTACTGCCTTTCGTTCTTTCGCTTTTTTTAGATCTTCTTCCGACGGTGCCTTCCCTAGTTTTGCCTGATTTTTGTAACGCTCTTTTGTCGATCTAATGATTTCACAAGAGATACAAGTACCATGACAATTATCCGTATTAGAGTTATTAGCATGAAAGAATTCACGCGTCAGTGGCCAGTATTCCAAACAACTCGTACATTGCTTTTCTATGCCATCGATAGAGATAATCATCTTTCCACGCTTCAAACGGTTCTGAAGCACCCTTTCTGGTAATTCGTAGTAACTATCTGCACCAATAGCTTCAAGGATTGAAGCGTTATGACTGCGAGCGATATCAACAGGTGATTCACCCTTTGCAATCGCTTCGTTTATCAAAGTAAAGGCATGTGTATTGTTTTTGCACATAAGAATAACCTCCAGTTACATTCAGAAATGAGCGCTTCGTGCTCCGTTGAATAAAAATATACATTTATAATAATATCGCGTCAACACGATTTTATTAATAAATGATAAATTAAGGCGTTTTCTTTGTAAAAACCTAGAATTCCAAAAAGATTAATAATTTTTAAACGTATGGGTGTAAAGAGATTATTGAGGCGTAGTGGTGAACATATATGGAAAGCCAACTAGAGTGATAAGGGAGCTCTAGTTGGCTTTAGTTTATGCTGATAGTGATAGTTTTTCGCTTGCGAACTGCTGTGTATTATTGAGGTCGACACAGGATAGTGGGTGTGGTTTTTTTAAAACGTATCCTTGTAACAAGAGTTTATTTGTTGATTCCAACCTCCTGATAATATTGGCTTGCTCAATTGTTTCGACACCCTCAAATACAATGTCCGAATGGCCGCATAGAACAGAAAGATCGACGAGATGTTTAGCAATAAGCTGGTTCTTTTTGCAGTGGCAAATACTGTTAGCTATAAAGCGGCCAACCTTAACTTGTGAAATTGGTAACTCTAACAATCTCTCATAGGCATTAATACCAGTCCCAAAGTCATCTAATGAGAACTTTAACCCTAAGCTACCCATTGAGTTCATAACAGAGCATAAGTTATCGTTTGACTCTCCATCATATTCCACCAGCTCACAAGTGAGATACCCCTGCGGATATGAACTGCCTTCTAGTGTTGTCTGGATTAGTTTTATTGTGTCTGGGTGTAAGAGTTGCCTTGCTGATAAGTTGAACTGAAGTGGGATTGGTCGCTGTTGAAAGGCGCTCATAGTTTGAGTAAGCATTAAGATAGAAAGCTTTGCTCCGCGCATCGGAGATAGTTCACGGAAAAACTTTTCAACATCGACAACATCAGCGCATCGAGTCAAAACCTCGTATGATTGAATTTCACCTGTAGCAACATTGATGATGGGTTGCACATAAGGCTGAAAGTTTTCGAAATTGGCTGCGACTGCAGAAGCACTTAAAGTCATGAAGTTCCTTTAATTTCAGACTATAAATTTTTTGATGTCCTAACTGCTCTTGCCGCTAACCGTACAAAAAATCGTATAGATGTGTCTTCCGCTTAACTTACAACATTCTGATGATTATTTAAACTAATGATTTTCTATTTTACTGATTTACTATCACCAGTGTAAACTGAACTTTCAATAAAATCGTTTGCAACGATTTCATTATAAATGTAATATTAACAGCAGTTAAGACGATTTTAATTAAAGGTAGACTCCTATGAATCAATTCATTCTCCGCATATACAATGACAGTGTTATTCTTCAACAAGTAACTAAGTTTCAGCGTATCCCACATCAATCAGAAACAACCTACTCTGAACACCAGCTAAAGGGCTTCTCTGATTGGAATAATTCTGGAGATCTGATTAAAGCCACTTTTGGTGAAACGGTTGCTTCAATTCAGTACGAACTTAAATACCATTCTTTCTCTATATCTAACTCTAGCAATATCCAAATGTATCAATTTAGCAAAATTAAAGGAGCTTTGAGACAAGCCGAAATCTGTGACAAAAAACTAGATAAAGTCTTTAGTGATTTGGATGTTAGCCCAAGAAGTATGTCGAATTTAGAACTTATCCTAGCCCTTGCTACGACAGTGAAGGTTGTTGGTGGAACTATTGATATGAGGTGCAGCGGTGGTATAAACCGATCATTTACAATGGAGTCTCCTGATAAGTTAAAAGAGATCCTAATACACTGCGGTATCGAACAGTAATTTCTAATTAGAACAAGCCTGGGTTGTATGGCCCAGGTTATCAAAAGGATAAATACGATGAGAAAGAGTTTCTTTACTGTTAACGGGTTGAAATTTGCTCGAACTGCTCATTTTTTTAATTCAGATTGTGTTGGTTACTTCCGTGAAATCAAAGCTGGCATTCAATTATTTGATGAACAAAGAGAGATCCAAGGGTTAATCTGCAACACTGACAGCGTTTTTTTTGTAACCGCTTTTAAGTTTGTTTCCACCACTCGCTACATGAACGCGGCGACTGATAAATCAAAGAAACTGATTAATACGGTTGACCTCAATCACAAGGAAGAAAGAGAAATCCTAGAGCAAGCTCTCAACTACTTCTATTCTTGAAGAGTTTATGCCGTCATAAAAAATAGCCACTCCTTGAGTGGCTATTTTTTTACTTCACATGAAACCTCAACCCTAAATGTTGACAAATATTATGCCATTGGTTTTTCGGGGAATTTTCGAGCAAGTGTTTTAAACCCTCAAAGTATGTATTAATATCTATATTCATTTTTGATTCTCACATCAATAATTAAAATAAGGAGCGAAGAGATCCTACTCTCTTAGCTCCTTCTCTACTTCTTATGCCGCGTCACGATTAAGCATTTCCGTTAACTCACCGAATAATTCATCTTCAGAAACTTCATTGGTGGTGTCGCCTATTAGTGCAGGTTCAGCTACATATTGCGATACGTGAGTTGATTGTGTCTGCTGTTGATTTGGAGCTTGCGAAACCGTTTCCACTTGCTGCTGTTGAACAGAGTGTTGATTCGCCCCATTTCTCTGATTGTTAGTAGGTTTTTCTTGCGCAGCATTAGTGGATGCTTTGTAACGTTCTACCATAAACGAATTATCTGAATAGTTTTTGGTCGGTAGGTAGTCCGTTTCAAAACCCTTGGGGAAAACATCAGTTGTGAAAATATCACGGATAAAGCGATAATCTTTAGGTTGGCGGGATTCAACTCCTTGATTCATTACCGTGTCAAAAGCACATAGTTCAGAACTAAACGAAGGAAGCCAAACTTTATCATAGCCATATTCACCATTAGTCCTTGGGATGTGGTATCGACTAAAAACGGTTTTCCCTTTTGCTGAACGTGCATTTCTCTTAACGGTGCCACCTGAGCGCTCGTCATCTACCAGTTCGAAGAATGATTTACGCTTCTCAGATCCAAAATTACGACGAACAACCGGTATGACTTCAACCATAAATTGCTCAATAGGTAATGTCGGGTTTTCAGCCATATGTTCGAAGATGAGCTGCAATGCCGTCACAGAACTGTGCGTATCATCATTACGTTCGGCAAATAGATATCGCATTGTTTTAGCAGCATCACATACGCGATTGGCCGTTAGTTGATTTTCCTGTTCAACTTTTTCTGTAGGAGCTGTAATAATGACAGAACCTACATCTACCTCACCCTCCGTTCTATCAACATATCGAATAATCGCTTCAGGACGTTTTCCACCCTCTCCTTCATTTAAAGTCAGTGTCTCTTGGATGAATCGGAAAAGTTCCTTTGTAGAACTGCAAGAGAATGCCATTGCTTTGTTAGTTTCAGCTCGTCGAACAAAAGCCGTATTGTACATGGGCTTATTTGCATTACGCGGATCTAATCGTGATGGCTGTAGCACTACCGTTGAATAACCCATTGAAATGGTTTCATGGATTTTCTCTGGATGATGCTGAACAGCGTTAGACCAATCCGAAATGTAATGATTTCCTGATTTCATACGGCAGTTTTCAAAAATCAATATCCCACCCACAGCAACATGAACTTTTCCTGAAGTTGGATCGGCAATTTGAGCAAGTTCTAAACGTGAGTGACCACTTGCCGTTGCTGTAGATTGTGGAGTGAGGGAAATCTTTACTTCTTGTTTAGTGATTAGATCTTTTCCGATCACAAAGTGCGACTCGTAACTATCCCCCGTTAGATCATAAGAAGAGACACGAACAGCGCGATTTAGACGCGGCGTAAAAGTTCGTTGAGCAGTAGCTGTTTTAAACTTATTTTTGAAATCGTTCATTACCTTACCCTTTTACAATAATTCAGATGTTTGTAGCAGTTACCTGCTGACAACTTAAATATAGGGCATTAATAAAAACGCGTCAAATGATTTCATTAATATAATTCAGCTTTAATTTGGAACCTAATGTCGATATTCACAGTAATCGACCATTTTGTTAGAAAATTCTCGGGGTTTTAACTTTTTTTTAATTTGGAAAAATTATCTCAACCCCTCCAAATTGGAATTGTCGCAATTAATTTTAAACAAATGGAGGTTTTTTATTGCATCCACCAGCAGTGATGCGTGCTGGTGGATTATTTGATAGATAATGTATTCTTCAAATCACTTAAGGCTTCAAAATCTACAGTAAGATGTCTAATCCATGTGGGAAGAGATTGGCCACTTTGAGCGCTAGTTTTACCGATAATATCACCCACACCTCTACGTTTAGCGTCAAATTCAGCAATCAAACTGCCATCGGTGGTTTTTGCAAAATACTTAAGACGCTGAATCTGCTCAGAGTTCAGGTGAGTAGGTGAGTACATCGTCACATGACCATGACCACCCTGCCTTACAATCCTGCCTCTTAATTGGTGTAATTGAGTCAAACCAAACCTTTCTGGATGCCAAACGATCAAGTTCTTCAGTAAGGGTAAATCGATTCCTACTTCTATTACCGTTGTAGCAACTAATATGTCGGCCTCGCCATTAGCAATAGCCCTTAAACTTTCAGCATTTTCTTCAGGCGTTCGTTTAGAGTGGACATAACGAAGCTTGTCGACTCCGAAATATTCAGACAACGATTCATAAAGATTGTCGACACTTTTAAAACCCTCCATCGCATCAGAGTCAGTCGTTAACGGACAAACAATGAGAGTTTGAGTCTTATTTATGATCGCTTGCTTTATCATCTTAAACGTATGCTGCCTGCCCATTTCCTCCATCACAAGTTCACCCGAAAATGATTTTTCGACAAAACAGTTGGTCAAATTATACGTTTTGTAATGAGACATTAAAGTTTGAGCTACAGTCCTGGGGATTGGTGTAGCCGTTAGTGCGATGTAATGTGCGCCCTGCTTTTGGAAGTGGTCACGTTGTGAGATTCCCATTCTTTGCTCTTCATCCACCGCAATAAGATATGGTTTAAATGTTACATCGTCACGAAACAGTAACGCAGACGTACCTATATAGCAGCGACCTATAGTTGAGTCTTCAGCATTTGCCATCAATCGAACATCAGTCGAATGAGTTACCAAACGAAAACTTTCTTGAATGTTATTAAACCAGGAGGTCATTACCTTATGGGTTTGGAATGCTAGATGTTCTGTCGGTGACAATAAAACACAATCTCGACCTGACGTAATTACGTGATAAATAACTAACGCAATAACAGCAGTCTTACCAAATCCTACATCACCGTAAATTAACGATTTCGTTGTCAAATCTCTTTGATAACTTGCCAAAATATTAAGGGCTATTTTTATTTGCTCTTTAGTTGGTTGGAAGTGAAGGCTTTTTACGCCATCAGCAAAATGTTCCAAACACACTGAAACCGGTTCGATTGCGTATTGAGAATCGTCGCCTTTATAGTTTTGAACAATAGTCGAAGTGGCAAGAACTTCCAAAGCTTGCTTTGCGCGCACACATGAGTGATCGAGGCCGATATGTGTATCAATGATAAGCTTCTGTGGATTATCGTATTTCGGTTCAATATTTAACTTACGAATTAAAGATTTGTATTCTTCTAAGTTTGAAACCCTTAAATGAGCAAAGAGCTTACTAACCGCCGCTTTTCCTATTTTTTTATTTTGGATAGCGTCAATGACCAACTTAGGGATGTGTGTTGATTTAATGCCTGAATATGCTCCGTATTCACGCCACATGCCATTCTTAGGTATGGGGTTAATTCTTACGTCTTTTAACTGATATACGTCGCCATATAGCGTTAGAACGCCGTTAAGAGAGATGACATTTCTGACCTTGGCGCTCATTAGGATTGAGTTTTGTAAGTTTTTAAGATCTGAAAATGTAGCAACTGCAAGCTTGGTTTTTTTCTGAGAGTAAGCTAGGTACAAGTCGGCTGTTAGATAACATACCTTTTCATTTGATGTTGGTCTAATAATTACACCATGATTTTTTTCAGCAATCATTTCCACATACACCCGCGTTTCAAGACGGTGTGAGAAAATATCTCTCCTTTCAACTATCTGCGGCAATGGATCGTGAATTTTAATCGGCGACTGCAAGAGCAATTCCGCTAAGACTTCCTGTGATTCATTCAATTCATCATCTTGCGATAGGGGAACTGAATAATCAGATGTGTCATCGTTAGTAGACTTGCTATCTAGCAAGTTTCGCAACTTATCCCTAAGCATTAACAAAAACCTTTTCGTTATAATCTCGAATTAAAATAATCAACCAATTAAAGAACAAATGCAAGCCCAACCCCCTGCTAGTGAAGACTAAAAGCAGTAATTTTTCATACTTGAAAGTTTGTTAGTCAATTCAATTTACAATGATAATAGAAATGCTAATTTTTATTTATAACAAAATCACATTGACATGATTTTGTTATAGTTGTATTATTTAATCTCTTACTAACCACAGGGGATAAGCATGACTCTTTCTCAATCTCTAACCGCTATAGCTGTCGCGTTCATAACCGTTTTTACACCGCTATTTTTGAATAAAAACCGTTCTGAATCAGCTGACGAAAAGTTAAGTAAACTAAAAATCACTCTTGATATAGCTAAAGACTGCCTAACGCTTCTAGAGATCGAAAAAGAGCATGTAGAACTTCATCGTATTCATAACCCTACAGCAGAGGGAAGCAAGTTAAAGGTGCGAAATGACGTTCACCTAGTCTACGGTCGTAAACCAAGCAAACGCTGCACACCCTCTCGATTAGAAACTGTAATTCAATCGCTTGAGAAACAAATTAAAGAGTTGGAGAAATAGCATGAGTCATCAAATTGAAGTGGGGAAAGTATCTCTAAAACTGAACAGTAACTTAGGTGAAGACTTTTACGTTGTGTATCAATTGGCTGGCTGTAACAACCTAATTGATGAGTGTGGGAGATTTTCAAGGTCTTGGAATATTGTTGCGTCTGGTTTGAAGAAAACCATTGCTCCTAAAATTGAACGTTTAGCTGAAATTGCGGAAAGTGGTGGGATTCAGCCGATGAAGGGACGACGCTCAACTGCTAAATCCTACATTAAGGCTATGAAAACGCGATTAAACAAATCGACTGATTACGTAAGTTTTCAAAAAGCAGCACCTATTAGTAAGTTCATGGGACGCGTTAACTTCATTATGCAACGTTCATTTGCAGAAGATAATAAAGACGCTCTAAAAATCGTTTGGTCGCAATTCCTCACAATAGAGGATGTTGCCTCGATGGAATACAAACGCTCATATAAATGCCCAACAGATCAACCTGAAGATTTGATTTACATGATTCTGGATTTAGGTAACCCGAAACATGCGGATTTTTTAATCAGCATTCACAAAGATATACCTCTGGAACTATATGACATTGAACTATCACTAATTGACCAAGCTGATGATATAGACCACGCAATTTTTGAAAGCATTAAACACATCGACAAAACAACAGTTTCAACTCAATAACAAGCCACTGTGCTACCGAATTTTTAAATTTATCGAAAAGAGAAAAAAATGCAAACTAACGCTATTGTAACTAGGCTAAAAGATCTAAATGCTGCATATCGAATGGGTAATCCTTTAGTGAGTGATCACGAATATGACTTGTTACTTGAATCACTTAAAGCTGAAGAACCTACGCACCCGTACTTACTAACCGTAGAGCCTGAAGTACTTCATGGTCAAAAGTACCACCACGAATCTCCAATGTTGAGCACCGACAAGGCTTATCTTGATGAAGATATAAGCAAATGGATTAAGCGTATCAAATCAGCAGCAAAAGATGTTGGTATTGCTATGCCAACAATTAGGGCAACGGCAAAACTAAACGGCGTAGCTTGTCGCTATAAAACCCTACCACTGCTTGCAACTCGTGGAAATGGAAATGTTGGAAACGTAATCACCCATCTTCTTGATCATGGTCTGATTATCAAAGGGGACTCATCAATAGACGGCGTTGGTGAAATAGTAATGCCCCAAGCGTATTTCGATATAAATCTTTCACATATGTCTCACCCATTGAGTGTCGTTATTGGGATTGTTAATGCTAATAGCCTAAGTGCAGAATCTAAGGCAACTCTTTCGAATGGCGGTGTTCATCTAGTTCTATATAAAGATATGAAAAACATTGAATTGCCCCTTAATGAATTTTCGCTGACTCATCAACAAGTAGAAAATACCATTCGTAATGAGTGCATATATCCTATCGACGGGGTTGTATATGAAGTAGTAGATCCTGAAATTAAAGAGTACCTTGGAGCAAGCAGCCATCATAATCACTGGCAAGTGGCAAAAAAACAACGTGGGGAAGGTGTTATTTCTACCGTTGTTGACATTACATATCCAATTGGTCGTAGTGGCGTCTTAACACCACTTATCCATATAAATCCGATTGAAATTGACGGTTCAATGGTTACCAAGATGACAGGCCATTACGTTGGGAAATTACTTGAAAATAAGATCGGTATTGGTGCAAAGGTCAGTGTAATTAAAGCAGGTGAAATTATCCCAAGCCACCAAAGCACGCTTGTAGGTTCAGATGACGCGAAACTTCCTCTTCACTGTCCTCACTGCGGATCTTCGATTGATAAGCGTGATATCAGAGTTGTGTCAAAAGAAAATGGTAAAACGAAACTGGGAACTAAGAAAGAAGCTAACTGGTACTGTTCAAATAATGAATGTGTAGGTAAGGCTCGTTCAAGCATTATGTATCATTTCGAACTCGTACAAGCACAGCAGTTTGGAAGAGCTACCGTGGCGAAACTGGTTGCTGGTGGATTTGATAACATCCAATCAATATATTCGATGACAATATCTGATTACATGTCATGTGGGCTGGGGGAAGGCCAAGCAAATAACATCATGGCTGAACTTAAACGCGTTCAATCAGAACCTATGCCAGATTATCGATTAATCGCTTCATTAGGAATAAGTACACTTGGTGAGCGTTCTGGAAAGCGCATGTTTACCGAATACTCAATCAATGATATTCACAACGTAACTGTTTCACAGCTTAAAAGTATCGAAGGATTTGGCGATAAAACAAGTGTTTCTGTTACTCAAGCTCTAACTCAAAGCAATGCACTACCCTTTTTATTGGATACTTACGCTAACGTGATCGTTCATACAAAAGAAGCAATCGAGGTAAAAGAAGCTATTTCAGCGGCTACAAGTGTAGGTGGGAAAAAAGTTGTTTTCACTGGCACATGTTCTGTACCAAGGCCTGAAATGAAGCGAATGGCAGAGTCAATTGGATGTGAAGTGCAAAAAAGTGTCGTCAAAGGAACGGACTACCTAATTTGCGGGGACAAAGTTGGCCAAAAGAAAATTGAAGCAGCAGAAAAGAAAGGCGTTAAAGTTATCACTGAAGCTGAGTTCCTAACACTCATTGATTAAGTAGCTATGTAGAAGCATCGATAAACCCAAGGTGATTATGTCGCCTTGGGTTTTTTAATTTGGAAGATATGAAGACGCTCACAAATCACGAATCGTCGATGATTTAATGTTTTATTCTTAAATTGAGGATTTGTCATTTCATTTACGAATCGTTAAACTAAGCTCAATATGTTAAGTACACCTTACTACTTGGATGGCAAAAATGGATAATAGTTCTAAATTACATAGCAGATTAGCTACGTGGGTAAAGCAATCCCAAGAAATCAAGCTTGCCAAAGAAACCAAAATTTCTGAAAAGCATGAGATTGATATCTTTACTCCTAAATTCAATAAGGCAGCACTAGCCCTAAACCTTGGCTTAACAAACGAACACATTGATAGTGCCTGCAAAGCTCTGGAAGAAAAAGGCTTTGTCATCCCAAGAAAAACAAATTCGGTTCGCTCTCCCTATGAATTTGATGTGGAAATGTGTCGTATGATTGCCGATGAATTGGGAATCAAAACCATCAAAGAGAGAACCGGTAAGAAAAGTCGAGTTATAGTTGTTCACCAAGGAAAAGGCGGTGTAGGAAAATCAACTAAAGCCGACGTTCTATCATGTGAAGCCCACTTTGACTTTAAAAACCGCCCTCGAACGCTCCTGCTTGATGGTGATACACAAGGTACACTTTCATTAAAATCGAATGAAAAGCTTAAAGCTGTAGATAAAACGATGACCGATATTATGACTGAGAACTTTAAACTCAGTCGCGAGGAACGCCTAAAGCCCGCAAAGCAAGCTGAATTAAAAGCAAAACTTGAATCCCTAATGCTCGATCATAAGCTAAACACCATTAAGATTTTGCCATCTTCATCAATGGATAAATTCTTCACACTGCATTACAGCAAAGAATTTGCCGAAGCATCCGGCATGAATGAAGCGAAAGAGCTAATAATGACCACCTTTAAGGACTGCATTATTGAGCCATTACTTGATTCGTTCGACCAAATTATCGTTGATACCAGCCCCGATACAAACGTCCAGACAATGATGCAATTGTACGCGGCAACGCACGTAATTGTTCCAGTAACAGGCCGCTCGACTGACATCGAAGCATTTAAAGACTTCTTTAAAGTGCTCGAAATGCTAGGCAACACATTACTACCAGATGATTGCGGCATATTTGAAATGCGACCTTTAGTGACTTTGCATCGCGAACAACCTGCCGCTATAGAAACAAACGCCAATAAAGTACTAAAAGCGATGCCTGATCACTTTAAGACACGCATTAAATATTCTACTGCGTATGAAAAAGCAAGTGATTTAGGTGTGTCTTTACACTGCTTAGATACGAGCACCGTAGCGGTTCGTAACGCTCTAAAGTTAACGAAAGAACTATATCAAGAATACCGATTTTGGTTAGGATGGGATGATTAATCATGGATATTTTTAAGGAAATGAAAGATAAGTCAATTCTAGTTCAATCACAAAACGAATCTGACGAAAGCACAGCTGAAAAGAAGCGAAACATGAGACTTGCTTCATTCAAAAATGATAACTGCAATGTACTAAATGCAGCCAAAAAAGTGCTGTCGGAGTTCCAACAAGATTTCGACCTGCTGGAACTGCTTCGTGAAATGGGTGTGGATACGTCCAAACTATCCAGCAGATCTCTCAAAGATGGTACTGAATTAACGTTCAACTTAAATGAAAAAGAGTTTGTTTGCGAATACAAAGAGTTTGTTGGTCGTGAACAGATACTAGCAAATACTACAATTGCTTTAGAAAATGACCGCAAGGGACAGTTAAACAAAGACAATCTCGGCAAGCTTTACAACGCCGTTGTCTTAACTGGCGGTAATGTTCAACCAGGCTTTGCTAACCAACCGAAAGGCGAAGACGGTAAGTTCGAAATTCTTGACTCTCAACGCCGTCGAGAAGTGTGTATTTTAGAAAACTTAACCTACAAAACATTTGTATCTACAACACCGATGACGAACATTGAAGCGAGGAAGTTGAGCAACATACTGCAAAACACGCACAAACCCCTATCTTTCATTCAAAAGGCCGACGCACTATATCAACGCTTCGTAGACAATGCAGACAAATCATTAAATGAAACCAATACGGTCGAAGAAATATTCTCTTCATCTAGATATCTGGTTCAAGCTCGAAGCTATATTTGTATGGGAGAAGAACCACTCGCTTTTTTGGTTGAGTTTCTAGGGAAAGACATCCACAGCCTCTCCAATTCAGAATTTATCGATCTCATCGCAGCTCTTAAGCCCATCTTAGATGAAATAGAAAAGCTAGACGATGTTATGGCGCTCAATAAAAAGCTCAAAAGCAAGAAGCTAGAAGGAACAGTAGAACACACTGATAGTTTAAACGAAATTAAAACCATTCAATCCCATTTTATAAAGAAATGGGAGGTTATCGGCAAGTCCATTAAGTCAACTGTTAGTGAGGCCTTAAACAATGCACCAACAAGCGGCCCCGTTAACAACGTCAAAAACATCGCTAAGGTTCTAAAGTTGAGTGTGATGGATGAATGCCAACAAGCTAATAAAGTTAAATCTCCATCAAGACCAAAGGCTCAGAATTTAAAGCTGGATGGTGACAAGCGAGAAGCTAGTATTCTTCGTTCTGGGTCAAGATCCAAGCCATCGTTAACCATTGTTCTAAATGAACATAGTAATGATGAAATGCTGGACGCTGAAATGTTGATATCATCCGTTCTTACCGATAATAAGCTAAAAGAAATCGTCAAAGATTACATGAGAAAACAGTGAGACTCGGATGGCTAACAGCCTAATAAAAACCAAAGGGCATTAATAAATGCCCTTTTTTATGCCTAAAAAACGTCTACCTCTCTACGCCACGCCACGCCACACCCCTACCCTGCCCTAAATACCTGGTAACAGAATTTCTACATTTACATTGAAACATCTGGCTAATAACCGACAAGCATGGGGTATACTTCATGTTTAAATTACTACGTATAAACCAAGAATTAAGCAACGATATAGCTGACTAAACAAATGCTCAGAAGCAACTATCACACGCCAAAGGATTTAACATGTTCCAATCAATCAAATCGAGACTTTTCGCAATAGCTCTATTACCAGTCATCATTTTATCTACTTCTATTCTTGCCATGGTTAAGTACAAAACCGACACAAGCACGGCAATACAAGAAGATCTAACACGAACTCAAATGATGAACATTAAGCGCAATGAACTGGCCAACTACGTTGAACAGGCAGAAACAGCAATATACGCTATGCTCGCGAGAAAAATGGGAAAGGAAGAAATCATCCAAATAATTAAGTACATGAAGTTTGGCCAAAATGGGTATCTATTTGGTTACTCTAGCCAAGGGATCAGGAATTTTTCTGGCTCCTCTGACGAAGGGGTTGGTGAAAACTTCAATTCAGCTAAAGACACTAACGGTAACTTATTCATTAAGCAGCTAATAGTGAATGCTAAACGTAAAGAGTTTACTGAATATTTCTTCCCGAAGCCTGGGACAAATATACCACTACCAAAATTAAGCTATTCAACCTACATCTCTGAATTAGACCTCGTTATTGGCACTGGAGTTTACTACGATGTAATTGAAGAAAACATTCAGGTTTTGAGCGAAATCTCAGCTGAAAATGCAAAAGATATATTTTTTACTCTTACACTCGAAACTATTATTTCCTTAATGCTATTGACCTTCATCATCGTCTATACATCCAAAAGCATCCTTAACCCCCTAACCGACCTGACATCACGAATTGCAGAGTTTGCGAACGGTGAAGGCGATTTAACACAGCGAGTCGAATCTTCGAAACTGAAAGAACTCAACGCTCTCAGTAAAAACTTCAATGTGTTCATAAAAAAATTAAACGACATTATTCGCTCCGTGAGCAATTCTAGCAATTCCGTAAATTCCCATTCACAATCAATCCAGCAAAAAACGAATAAAGTTGATGGGTTAATTAACCACACTAATGACGACATCTCACAACTCGCGACAGCAATGGAACAAATGTCTACAGCATCAAGTGAAATTAGCCACAACGCAGCTACCGCAGCTCAGAACGCAGACGAAGCACTAAAACATGCAAGTACTACGCTGGCTACTGCAGATAGTGGCATTCAGAGTATTCGATCTTTAGTAACCGAAATTGAAGCAGCAGATAAAGTTGTTAAAGATATGGACAACCATGTTGGGTCGATAACACACGCCCTTGGTGTTATTAGTGAAATTGCAGAGCAAACCAACTTGCTCGCATTAAACGCTGCCATAGAAGCAGCAAGAGCCGGAGAGCAGGGGCGAGGATTTGCTGTTGTGGCAGACGAAGTACGAAACCTTGCAAGTCGAACACAATTAAGCACAAGGGAAATTGCTGATGTCATTGAGCAGTTAAACTCAACATCTTCGCAAGCTGTAAATGCTATGAAAATAAGTGCTTCTATAGGTGTTCAGACCATTGAAAAATCGAATGCCATGCTAAATTCAATTACAGAAATCTCTCAGAGTATTGAGGAAATAAATGCAATAAATACTGTATCTGCAACAGCAACCGAGGAGCAAACTTGTGTACTATCGGAAATAAAAGACCGTATCGATGCAATTTCTAAATCAACACAAGAAACGGCTCATTTATCAAATTCAAACAATGACTCAAGTAATAAGTTAGAGAACGAGGCCAAGATGCTAAAAAAAATGGTAGGAAAGTTTAAAGTACATTAACAGCTAAAGGTACCTGCCCTATCTTCACAGTGAATATTGGGGATTATCAATAACTTAGAAATTGTAGCGGCTTCTGATTTAGAAGCCCTTTTATCAATTATCGGTAATTATTTCACCATCAATTTACGTTATGATAATTTCGGCGAGTCCATTTGGAAGTTAATTTTCTTTGCTTCACCTGTTAACACGTTAACTGAACTTATTCGAATTGAATCTGGGTACACATTCTTCGAAAATCGATTAGAAAGAAACTTCAGTAAAAATATCACCTGTATGAAAAATGACTTCACAGCCGTAGGGTGAACATCCTCAACGATAACTTTCAAGCTACCAAGTGGGTTTTTCCAGTGCGATCTTCGTTCTGTAACGGCAATAATTTTCTGAAAGGTTAACCCTCCAGTACCAACACAAGGTTCGTAAATAGTATCCATTTCACCATCAACATTTATATCCGACATCATCAGCGAGCAAACCAACTTAGAAACATCGCTGGTGGTCGGAAAAAAAGCATATTGACTGCTTGTTCCTTTACAGAACTCACTAAACAATAGTGCCAATGGATCATGCTCCTCTCCAGTAATCATCAATACAGCTAACTGGTGGGAAAGCATAATTGAAGCTTCCTTAAATTCATCCGTGATAAGTCCTTGAGGTACAGGATATAAGTCCGAGTGCAAATAAGCCCAGTGATCAACAAACTGCACCAAGAAAGGTTCAACACCCATTTCGTACCGCATTGATTCAACAATACGTCGACAAGTATTAATACTGCTCATATTATTCACCGCTAAACTCCAATAAAACAGCATATGCGAAATTGCAACCGTCGAAATCATCCAAGGAAAAAGCATAAATTGAATCAGGTGAAGATATTATCTCTTGCTTCAATCCTTCGGATAAAGGCTGAGTGCCATCTTGAATGAGTCTCACATGCTTCATTGCTGGTTCATTCACCAAGTACAAACGTACATTATCTAAGAATCGAGGGTCTATAGAGCGTACTACTATTTTTTGCCCTTTCATTTGATTGCCTTGAACCCATGCTTTGAGGAAGGTTCTGAGCTTTATTTGCATATCAGGACAGCGTAACGCCCCTAAATCAAATTCTTGTATGTCCATGGTGAATTCCCTATCTATTAAACGAGGTCTAAGGTTTGAGGAACACGTAACTTCGAACAAAGTAATCGACCTAGATTCATTTTTACGGCTGAATCCTTGTTAATTTTAACAACACGCTTTGAACGCAAAGTAGATTCGTATGAAATGCCTTTTGTTAGCCATAATTTGTCGTCTAGTGTTTCTAAAGGTAAGGAATTTAACTTATCTAGGACGGTGTAATCTACTGGGCCGGACTTCCCTTCTTCAATATGATTTTCAAAGACTGACTTGGCTAACTTTGCCACTGCATAAGCAAAAATAGCTTTGTTGAACACAAGCTTATCGGAACGTTCTTTCCAACCTTCATTGCCGAGAAGTTCAAGCGGTAGTGTGTTAAACAGGTAAGAAATTAAATCGCGTGCCGTTGAAGTTAATGACGTTTCGAGGGAAGGTTTCGAGACTAGCAAAGTATTCAAATCTTTCTTGCTGTATCCAAAAAAAGCCAAAATGAAATCGTAAAATTGAGCAAACGTCCATAGCTTCGATTGCTTCTTGGTTTTTCCGTGTAAAGAAATTAAATCCGCAACATCACAATTCATCTTTTCTATGTGAATTTCAAGCAAGTCATTCATGATTCGACCGAGCGGAGTTGATAAATCAAAAAGAAGCGAGGTGGAAGATGATGGCTTTGAACTCGTACCATTGAAATCAGAAAAATGCTGCCTCACAAATTGTCTTGATTCCCAAATGGAATTAGTGTGAGTTACAATCAGTTTAAAGCCGATTGTAAAATCTCCGAACTCAGCTTTAGAGTTCTGCATTAAGAGTCGATTGTTCTCTGTTCTGCCCTGACCATCGGAAACGATACGAGAGGTATCTGCAGGGATTACAGCTCTTACCATCTGGCGATTACCTACGGAAAATTCCTCTATCACATCCAAATCACATATAAAGATATTCACACCAGGCAAAGACGTATCTTTCCTACTATTAAAGTATTCCGTCAGCCCTTTTACGCGTTTAGAATCCACATCTCTTTGTGATTTAAATTTCTCATCCAATTCATCCGAATTAGCTTCCACACCAAAATGCTCAGACCACTCTTGATAAAGCATAATTCCTTCATAAACATCAGATTTTTTTGAAATGCCCTCTTTTGCTTTAAAAAGAATTAGCTCTAAATCTTCGCCTATTGGTGAAACCAGGTTTTGTACTGGTATGTCGATTGCTGAATCGCTCATTGCACTCACTCCAAAAATGCATAATTTGAGTTACAATATACAAAATAAACATAATCGTCAAATGTAATTTTATTATAAACACAATGAATTTCGAAATTTAAAAGCAATCAAGGCCTAAGATAATGGGTTTTGACCCAATAGTTCACAATTTAAATTTATTATATATTAATTTCTAATTGCAATTTATTGATCGATAGATCATATTTAATGAAGACGAAATAAGAATTCTCGGTGAATTATGATTGATTTATTTGATAGAACTGGAAAGCTGAATTTAGTTAACGTGGTTGACAGCAAGCTACGTGAACGACACATATTTCTGCATGGTCTATTCATTGATGCAGTTAACTCTGTCATAGAAGCGCTAATTGACGGCGCTGTGTATAGCGTTCCACTTAGTCACGGAAAAGATAGTAGTTTGACATTAATCATCGTTTTAGAAGCATACAAGCGTGCTATAAAGGCAGGGTTAATTGAAGCTGATAGACCACTCATATCGTATTGCACGAACACTAAGAGCGAATCAATCATTATGAATATGTTCAGCTCATTTGCAGGAAAAAAACTTGTTATGTATGCAAAGGAATCAGGCATCAACCTGAACTACCAACAAATATCACCACAACTTAGTGATGAGTTCTTTATCCGTTGGGCTAGTGCTTCAAAACTTATCCCATCCCCACTTAGAGCTGGTGACTGCTCTGTGATACTAAAAGTCGGGCCCGCCGAAAAACACTTAGCCAAAGTCTTATCTAAACTGCCTAATAAATTCAAATCAGTCCACATAGCTCTGGGTAGTAGAAATAAGGAGAGCTCTCGAAGATCTGAAAACATGAATAAAATGCAATTAAGTAATAAGATCGTGAAAATCGAACGATCCGGTATTGCTAAAAACCTATTTCAAGTGGCACCTATTGCTGAACTGACGAATGACGATGTATTTGAATTACTTGCTTTGATTGGTGCTCACCCAATATCAAAATGGACAATAGACGTAAACATTGAAAGCTACATGAGCAATTTTGGACTCTTGTTAGAACTTTATGGCAATGGTTCAAATGATGTTTGCGAGCTTGTAATTGGTAAGACTCAATCCAGTTCTTGTAGTGGTACTGCGAGGTTTGGATGCTTCACATGTACAATGTCAAAATACGAAAACTCTGGAATCGAAACAGCAAAATACCCAAGATATAGTTTATTGGGTGCCGAAAAAGCACTTCGCCTAAGAGATTGGCTATTCAGAATTGGTAACACAAACAATAAAAACCGAGCCTTTCACGCTAAAGCTTATGACGAAGTAGGCCTTAATCGCATATTACTTCAACCAAATATCTTAAAATCTCATTTTTTGGAGAAAATTATATGGTACGCATCACAACTCACTGCTGATTCCATCAAAGCTGCAAAAGACTTCGCTGAACATGTAGAAAATAACACTTTAGAACAACATGAAGGTTATTCAGACATCCTGAACGATCCCAATATCGCTCAAGCTACGAAAAATGAATTTTTGGACATGTACGTATCCGAAGCACAAATCCCACAGTTCAATGTTTTCAGCGAGCGACACGCAATCTTACTATCCGCTAAATGGGCTATTGACGGTATAACAGCTCTGCCATACAGACCCTTGAAAATATGGAAGATGGTCACTGAGCAAGGTAAATCACTTTCATGGCCTAAAACCCACAATGAAATTGAAGCCCTTGGTGGAAGAATAGAGTTGGATAGAACGCTACCCAATCCTGTAGCTCTAAAAACAATGCATGAGAATACGAATACCAATATGGACTTCATAAATATGAATACCCCGCTGATTGAGTATTTTAGTCTGCCTCAACATTTCCTAGGTGGTTTAGTTGAGCAAGATATGAATTGTTCGATTAAGTCGACCTCTAAGGAATCAATAGATCTAAATGCCTCTTACCAAGCATACCTATCTATTGATGATAGAAAGGAGGGTGAAATCATAGGGTCTATTCGCCTAGATTCAAGAAGCGTATACATACGCCTGAATAACATACAAATCTCAAACGTCACATCTCCTCAATCTAACTTATCTATGAAGCTAAAAGACAACATCAAGGCAGAGTTAATTAACATTGCTCACTCAAATCTAATTGATCACTTCGAGCACTTTGATGACAAAACACGTCACATGTTAGATGTTGAAGTCATGGAATTACTGAACAAAGAGGTGCATGCAATAAATAGCAACGCGGGGAAAGCCTCAGTGAGCATTCCTTACTTAAAACCAATAAAGGTAGGGCAGGTAGCAAGAACCTCACCAATCAAAGTTTCACGCATAAAGGAAGCATCACCGAGAGTCATCTTGAAAAAGAAAAATGGGATCATATTCGGAAATTCCAGAGTGCGTTCATATCCTTTAAACTTAGAACCTATTCTAAAGGATAGAAGCATTCTTGATATAAAGGTTCTTAAACCTCATTTTGAGTCAACGCTAGAGTCAACCTTGATCAACTATCAAGCAACCATCAATAACACAACAGATGACATTCTCAACGTATTGAACATCGATGTAGACAATGAATTATTTAGCCTTTGGAAGTGGAACGGTGGTATGGAAAGAGCGTTGAGGCAACATGATCACTACCTTGAGTTTTGGATGAATTCTCGATCAGAGTCGCCAGCATACCGGTTCCGTAAGTTCAATGGCTACCAAGTCATTACTGATTTATTTGGAGAAGGCGGTTTGCAGGTTAAATCAACATATAAAAAAGTTTTTATAGAGCACCTTAAACGAACGTGGCTATTCAATGAGATAGGTGCTTACGACTTTGCTAACTCTAAAATCTCTGACTTAAATTCGCACCCAGATGTTGTAGACATGAAAACTCACAGGGATGACAAAGCCAAAATCTTGATCAATGTAAGAAAAATTCGAAATGAAAAGCGTAAAAAATACAAGCCTATGATGGACGGAGTAGGGCGCATCAACTCTGTAGCTCAAGCTGTTAAAGATTTTATCGAAATGAACCTCGACTACTCAAGAATGCATATACTTTGTGGCTTTGACGCAAGAGCAAATTGTGTGTTTTTCGATAACCCTGCCACTCTCAGTCAGAGAGAGTCAACATATCGCACCTGGTTATTGATGTATCAGGATAAGTTCGTCGATATCGACACCTTAATTGAATGTTTGATTGGTCGAAAAATAGCGAAAGAAATTAAAGAAAGCAAAGAATACCCACGCTTAATGAAAGTGGTTAAGTCATTAAAGTTTTCTAGAAAACTATTAGAATCGGTGGAAATCAAGAAACACTATGAAGCAGCAATTGAGGACCTTTCTAAATTTAATGAAAAGCTCACGGCCATCGGGCACTCTAAAGCTGACCTGGAAGTTTTAAAGAGTCAGTATTCAGCTCTCATGATTAAGTACCATATCGATCCAGAAAAATATTTTAATTTCAATACTGAAAATCGCCAAAATAAGCAAAATTTGGCTCACCGTGTTATTTCGATTATCGATCATTTAAAACTAAGCACTGAAATGGCTAATGTGGCCGAGATGAATGTGTCAAAGTTACTAGAGCAAAGCGGTAAATACGGAGTAAAAAGTATGAGCTTAGAAGATAAGCTATTGGCTGTAAGTTAACCCTAGCTTCACAGTGAATATAGGGGGTTTTCAACAACTTAGAGTGATAAGTCAGAGTATTAACAATGTCCCTCTTTAAAAAGTTTCAACCTTTAAATTTGCCTGACGACACTAGCTGCGAGCAAACATTATTATGTGAAAAACTCGTTAAAAATTAGGGCATTAACGCACTGACTAAGAACTTAAAAGTGTAGAGTGAGATCAACAAAAGAACTCCTCCATGATCATAGATTCTTTGAATGTACGTTATAGATAAACAGAAAATTCAAACCTCAAAGGAATCAAAGCGTCAGTAATGGTGAATGTAGTTGGATTTCTTAGAAATTATGTTGAGCATGGTTATATTTTTGAAAAATCCAACTTAAAAAAGTTAGATTTATTGAAAATGTGGTAATATCAAGATGGAATTAGAGGAAATCCATCTTTGAGGATGTTGGTTTTAATAAAAATGCTTAACCAGTTAAGTTGGTAGGTTTAGAAAAGTTCTCAACCAAGATTCAACTGTCAAAATAAACACTAGCATTTAAACCGGAAATCACAATAAACCAATATTTAGTTATGATCAAGTGAAATGATCCATTTGCTGATCAAGATCGATAAACTCCATACAATCTAGCCATAACGGAACTTATCTCATGAGTAATAGATCAGACGATAAAACTGTATTAATTGAATTAATTGACAATGATGAAAAGAGCGAGTTGGTTGAGCACTTAAAGAAGTACAACTACATACCCGAAAAAATCGCAACAACCATATTCAACGATATTTTTCTTGACACAAAATCAACTAAAACTCTAGCGTCCAAAATTTACGAAGAAGGGGCCGAAGGGGTTGAAGCTTACATTTTGAAAAAGCATATGTATGGGGGAATTGTAGAAAGGCCCTGGTTCAAACGTCCAGATGTGAATTTTGAGGCCATCAAAGTTGATGTGTATCAGACATCATTATTTACTGAAGACCGCTCACTCCTCGAATACATGATTTTGACCGGGAGACACTTACCTAAATATCTCATCGCTGACATGTCGGTGCGTGATCTTTTGAAGTACATAAAACTGTCTTCTGAAAAAATCAATGAGCCATTTAATACCGACCCTTCCTATTTACCTCGCAAAGTTCGCTCTCGATTAGACATGAAAATCTTCTCGTCTGATGAATGGCAATTCTACGTCGTAGACATGAGGGTTGTTGCAAAGCTCATGGGGAAGGGGACTTATAATGCTAAGACCAGGGAACGTCTAGTCGCGCAATTGAACAACTTAAGTTCAGCAGAGATAAGATATCAACCTATCGGTGGTGATAACCACTTCATCGATGAAGATACATTCAAATTCGTTGACCACCTTTATTTGCCGATTATCAATACCGAAGATTCTGGGTTTATAAAGAATAAAAATAGAATTACCCCGGAGTTCTTTACTCATCAAATAATTGGGGTATCAAGGTTTTATGTGAAATCTCTCGCTAAGAACTCCGCAATAACTAGAGAAAAGTTTTCTCACTTTGCTCAAATCCCCATTAAACAAAATGTAGATGATTTCGTTAAGAGCTTAGCGACACATACAACGCAGTATTTATGTAAACATGATTTGTATTTTTGGTTAATGGATTACTACAACAATAAAAGCTTAAAAGGTGGCACATACATAACTACAAAAGTACTACGCACCCTTAGAACGCTTACAGATAGAAACGTAATTCATCACGTTGAAAAAATCCTCAATGTAACATTTGAGGTCCAGTACGATTCGAAAAGCTTAGCATGTAACGCAATCATTCGACCTAATAGCAAAAATTAATGAGAAAGACATGAGCAAACTGATCCAGCTGAGCCTTAAAAGGGCTTCGATCAATAAACAAAAACCTAGCGATTTCGTCCTTTATGGATTGCAAAAAAAAAGAGTTGGCTATCTTATTGGACTTGGCGGCGTAGGGAAAACCGACCTTTCCATTTCGATAGCAACAGACGTAGCGCTCGGCACCAATTTTACTGGTTTGAACTGTAGTTCAAATCCGCCGTTGAAAGTCCTATACCTTGCTTATGAAGATGGCCACGAAGATATCGAGGAACGAATTCTAAATAAACAAGAAAATTTTGCATTATCAGAGATAGAACTTTTAGAGCAGAATTTTTATCACTACAGCGAAGAGATACCATTAATACCAAAAACGACAGCCGTTTATCAGCACAGTCTGGAATTATACGAATTGATCGAAACGGCCAAAGATTTCGACTTATTGGTAATTGATAACGCTAGAAACTGCCTTTCTGGTCAAGATGACATAACTGGTGACATAGAATTCAACATTGCTTCCAATTTTCTGGCCAAAGAAGCTGATATTGCAGTACTAGTTACTCATCACATCACTAAAGCTAAAGAAAGTAATGTCGATGAACTAACAAGTAGTGGTGGTAGCGGCTTTTCTGCGTCACAGTCGAAAAGCAAATTCATACTTCTTGCATATAAGGTAAATAGCTCTTCACATGCTATGAGGTCCAGTTCATTAAAAAATAAAAAAGACCAGATACTCGTTCGCCATTTAAAAGCAAACAAATTACCTCCAAAAGATCAATATTCAATAGAAAGCCCCCTCATTCTTCAGACCTTAAATGGCAACCTCTTAATTGATGAAAATAAAGCCACAAAGCGCACATCAAAAAATGAAGATAACAATCCGCTAAGTAAGGTTAAGGGTACAACTAAGACCAAAGCAAGTATCTCTAAGAGCATTCCTTTTTCAGAGAAACTAGACGATAAAGACGCAGCTCGACAAGTTGCAGAAGAAAGCCTGTTAAATACACCAACCACGAGCCAAGCAGCCAAGCAAGACAAGATGCTTGGTTTAGATAAAGAAGAGGAATTCATACCCAGAAGCAAAAGGAAATGAATTATTATTTCTAATAAATCCAACTTAAGCCAAGTTGGATTTTCTAGAAAGATTTACTAAATTTCTAATAAATCCAACTAAATTTCTATATGGTCTAACATAAAAGGTCGGTTTTAGTTGGATTTTTCAAAAAATTAGACTAAAAAACACCCTCTCTATATATCTCTATAAAGAGATATAACAAAAATCATCTCACACTAAATTTCGAAAATTACAACATGAGATCAAGAGCTGCAGTCAACAAGTAGACTGCGAGTTTCCGTCACTGTTGTTTAGCTACAAGCTAAACAACAGTGCCGCAAACTACAGTTTTAGATCTACGATTATGATTAAGATCCAGTTTAGATCCTTTTTTGGATCTTTATGATGATCGCCCTTTAAATGCTTCTTAAAGGCTGTTTTAAAGCGTCTTTACCAAAACCTTGAATCTACTATTCAAACACCCCCATTGGGCCTTACGTTGAGTAATAGGAGGCCGTAGCATACTTATAACGCACGGTTTTGATTGGGGTTTGCGAGGGACGAGGAATATTCAAATCAAAATGCGTAATTTCAGTGGACTCAAATAGGAGTGCGGCCACTGAAACCTTGCAATATTCGCATAGAAATGAACTAAGTTATCTTAGAGGGGAGGGCTATTATAAATGCTCAGTTTAAAGATTGCTTTAGCTATCTAAACGACTGAACTAACTCTAGAGAATTTATGTTTTCGAACTCTTGAGCACTTCGGTGAGACTCAATTTTAATGAATTGCTTAATTTTATTTGCAATCATGCTATCTGTTGGCATTTTTACAACATCATTTAAAAGTGAAGCAAACACATATTGATTGTCTTGACCCCACTTCAAGTTTAATTCATCTAGGGTTAAATTTAGCAAGTAGTTTTCAATGCTAATACTGTTATTTAGATGAATGTTAAATGCATCTCTAGCTTCGTCAACTGTATCTTCTGACCTCAATATAGAATCAGGGTCCTCTCCATCAGGAAGGATTGTAATAACGATTTTACGATTGCCGGATAGGGCGGCACGGGATTGCTTAACAGCTCTTTTTGAAGCCTTAATGCCAGCCTCATCACCGTCAAAACAAAAATGCAAACAATCCGTGTATTGAAATAAACGTTCAATTTGATTTTCGTTTATAGATGTTCCCATTGTTGCTACAGCCGTTTCATATCTAAATTGATGCAATGTCGCCACATCCATATAACCTTCAGTAACCAACACTCGATCAACTTTTTGTAGACGATTTAGCAAATGCTCGCCAAAGATTACTTCATTTTTGTGGAATACTGGAGAGTCGGAACCATTCAGATACTTAGGGCCATATGCTTCATCATTGATCTTGCGACCACCAAAACTCACAATGTTATTATCTAAATCGAATATTGGGAAAATTACACGACCTTTAAATCGGTCAAATGAACCCTTCTCATTGCTCTTAACAACCCCCCCAAGTTCTAATAAGACCTTAATTGTTTCTGTCAATTCATCATCATTTAGCGAGTAACCAATGGATTTCTTCACCTTATCTCGCCAAACAGCGTTCTTACTTTGGGCTAAGAGCTGCGTAAAGCTCGATGGTGAATAGCCTAATTGGAATTTATCTATGGTTTCTTCATTAAAGCCTCTACTTTTAATGTAGTTAATACCATCAGGGGCTCTATTCTTAAAATGATACTGATAATATTCAGACGTCAGCTTTAAAGCAGTCAGTATTGGCAACTTTAAAGCTACATTAGAAGTGTTTTTATTAACAATTACATAGTCAGTCATCTTTACCTTACATACCATTTTGGATGAATGGGTGAACTATTTGGAAGTCATGATCGCTTTCACTCATTATCTCCATAGAGTTCAACTCAGTTAAAGCTTGTTCAATTTCATCTTCAACATCTGCTAGAACTATCTCCAAATCATTTGCATATGAAAATACAGTCGCATAACCTTCACATTCGAGTTCAAAGCCTTTAGCGGCTGCTTCGTTTCTATCAGTAATAAAAATTACAGGAGGTAAATTATCGGCTTCTATTTGATCTTCAATATAACCAAAGTTAGGTGCTGGAGCCCCTAAGTCAGTTCCGAAAACAACGGTATGTACTTCAAGTTCTAATTCTTCAGCTTTTAGAAGGGAATTCCTAATTGGGTTAGTAAAATCGGTACCACCACCACCGTAGTCCATTACTTCATCGATAACTTCGGCTTTGTTTTCAGGAGTTAAACTCCAATATACGTCTTTAACATCCACATCGGCAGGGAAAAGTAATATCTCGGAGAATCCAGAGGAAGGGTCATTTAGGTCTACCGATGCCAATGCTTCAGTAAATAAATCACCGATAAACTTCCTATTCATTGAGCCACTTGTATCAATAAGGAAGATTGCACAACCATCCTTCTGCTCAGAATGGTAAAATACTCCGTTATACATACTCGGAATAGAAAAGTACTCATCTATCAACTCTTCTTCTGTGTATTGCGTATCCCAAGAATTACCAGGCTCCATACTCTCAGAAACCGCTACCTTCCAAGAAATCTTTCCTTCGTCACCGAGTTTAGTTTTTTGCTTATAATAGCCGCCTCTCGTTCCCGCTGTAGTTTCTTTTTGCTGATTTTCATCAAGTCTAGAATGAATAGTATCCATTTCCTGACCAACCTGCTGAGCTCTTAAAGCATTTTCAGCTGAAATCGCTTCAATTTCTTCAATACTTCTTTCTTTGAG
This sequence comes from Vibrio sp. 10N.222.54.E6, assembly GCF_041473955.1. Classification (NCBI taxonomy): domain Bacteria; kingdom Pseudomonadati; phylum Pseudomonadota; class Gammaproteobacteria; order Vibrionales; family Vibrionaceae; genus Vibrio; species Vibrio sp. 10N.222.54.E6. The sequence goes on from NZ_JBFRTD010000002.1 coordinate 46,509, forward strand.
GCGTAAGCGATCCATTGTAGATTCACTTAATCCAGCTTCTTTAGCTGCTTCAACAACATCATTATTATCAATAGTATGATCATCAACAGTTGATTCACCTAAGCCATCACGCAATTGGTCAACAATGCTTCTTGCCATTTCAGGGTTGTTTACATGCTCCTTTGCTTGTTGGTCATCGCCTTGCTGCTGCCCTTGTTGGTCACCGCTTTGCTGTTGCCCTTGTTGGTCACCGCTTTGCTGTTGCCCTTGTTGGTCACCGCTTTGCTG
>NZ_JBFRTD010000003.1:0-100325 GCF_041473955.1 Vibrio sp. 10N.222.54.E6
ATGACTAACCATCTCGGTCACGTCTATGGTGTGTTTGACCAAGCAGGCGAAAGACTCAGCCAGCGAGGTTATTCGCCATACGGGCAAGTAAGTGGCGATGGTTTCACTCTACAGCCGTTTGGTATGTCGACCAAACGCTCAGATTTTGAAAGTGGATTAGTTTATTTTGGTTATCGCTTCTATATGCCAAACTTGGGCCGCTGGCTAAACCGCGACCCACTGCAAGAGCAAGGCGGGATTAACCTCTATGCGTATGTGGATGGTGACCCGTTAGGGTATGTGGATCCGGATGGGCGTTATAAGTCCAGGCCATACAATCCGAGTCCTACCGACCACTTGATATATCCACCTCAAAAAAATAGCCAATGTTATTATGATTGTTATGAAAAGGCAAAGGCAGCGATGTCACCAAGGTCTGCAGTAATGGATCAAGCACCACACAATAAATCTCTTTCATGTAAACAGCCAACGCAAAAGTGGAATGTATTTGATAAAGAAAAGAGGTCAGCAGTTCAGGATCTTATCGAAGAACTATATGCAGAAGTTTCTTGTGATATTGAATGTTCATTAAATACATTATATTGAAGGACTAAAATGAAATTAGAGTATATGAATTTGAGCAGGAACTTCAAACCAAGAGTGAAATCATGCAGAGTCTTTCTGTGCAGTTATTTAATTAGGGATTATGTAAATGAAATTTAAACAATTCATTCAAGTTGCAATGATGTTGTCATTTGTAGAAGCAACTTACAACTTTATTTATGACTTTTTGTATATTGAATTTACAAATGATAATTTGGTTTTGCTCGGCATACCATTTGTTAACTTTATATCTATTCCACTACAGTATTTAGTGATTTCATGCATTGCTTGGCCTATTTATTCATGGCTTATATTGAAAGACATTGAATAGAGTGATGCCTTGTTTTTGCTTTAAGACAAAAGGCTTTGTCTCTGAATTATTATGTGATGTTACTTTCGTACAACCACAACTAGAAATTGTAGTAAATAAGGCGGTGTCGCTGGGTTATCAATGCGTCAGCAGAGCCAGCAAAATATCTACTACATGACTAACCATCTCGGTCATGTCTATGGTGTGTTTGACCAAGCAGGCGAAAGACTCAGCCAACGAGGTTATTCGCCATACGGGCAAGTAAGTGGTGATGGTTTCACTCTACAGCCGTTTGGTATGTCGACCAAACGCTCAGATTTTGAAAGTGGATTAGTTTATTTTGGTTATCGCTTCTATATGCCAAACTTGGGCCGCTGGCTAAACCTTTGATTGTAAGGACGGCGCCATGTTTTGTCTTAACGCGATTTACTTAGAGATCGACCCAACGGCGCGAAGTAACCTTGCAGCGCTTTATTAATTTCTTTGCGATGCTTGAGGTCTGGATAGAGAGGGAACATATCTGGTTTGGTCGTGCCATCGACTAAGTAAGCATTCTCGATATCTGAGCAGGATTCAATCGTAGCTTCAAAGGCTCGCGCCATCATCTCTGTTGGTAGTGAGAAGTAACGGGCCGACATCGCTTTGTCGGCAATAACACTTCGAGCCACGTAATCGTGCTTATCTAGGTTGTTGTCACTGAGTAGTGTGGCATCGAATACAGACATCAAACTCTCGTTTAATGGATGAGGTCGCACCTTTCTATCGTGTAGCCAACAGTCACTGGCGAACAAGATTTTCTTGCGAGGACCGGAGGTGTCACCAATCTCAAACGCTTTTTCGGCAATGTAGTGGTCAAACGCATGCCAAAACTCATGCGCTAACGCACCAGCACCTGCATTTTTAGCGAGGGCTAATTCTCTTTGGTTTGGCGCGTAGTGTGCTTGTACACCCTTTCTGCCACCACTGCCGAACGCTAAGCCTAATGTGCCGCGAAGGCCAATCGCTTCTGGTGGCAAAGCCAAGATATAAGCCAAGTCTGCTAACGAGTCGAATATCAGATTTGCAGCGAGCTCTTTCTCTTCTTTCGTTACCCAAGCGCCCACACGAATGCTGCCCATACCGAAGGTCTGTTTGATGTCCATGAATGACACCTGATCGCCATGTCGGTAGTCTGGGCCTTTGCGCGTTTTGTATTTAAAGTGGGTTAACTTCAAAAGGGTCCTTGGAAATAGATGTAGTTTAGCGCTGTTGTATGGTGCACAGGGTTAAGTTGGGAAAGTTAGCACCTTTGTCAGTAAATTACCGAACAAAATGAGCGAGATTGTGTTCGAAAGCCTCCCATGAGGTTGGGTTGCCTTCGTGGGTCAGTGGAAATAGTGCCCTATTTGGTTTTGCATAGCTTAAACGATGTAACCTCTGCGTGACATGATAACTGTCTAGCCCTGAAATTGTGACTAAATCTAACGCTTCTAAATCTAGGTAGCCGTCCGGCATCACAGCACGTTTTGGCGCGTGAATTGTAACAACTTCACCAATCAACATTTGAGTTTGGTTACTTTCAATTGTTATCTGCTCTTTGAAGGCCAGGCCTATTTTCAGAGGGCTTTCCAAAACAAAGGGAGCAGGGAACACATCATCGTAATAGGGCGTGAGACCGACCGCGTTAAATTCTGAGACTGATTTAGGATAACGAGCGGAAGTTTGATGAGCTTTTTGAACAAAGCCCGCCCCGATACTATTGATAGTGAAGTGTTGAGTTTCTAGGATATTTTCTAGTGTATGACGGCGACTTTCCGCAGTCCGGATGATGAAGCCAAGTAAAGGTGGATTCGACCCCAAATGAACCACGGAGCTCACTACTGCAAGATTTTCTAGCCCTTGCTTGTCACAGGTGCCAATAAGGTTTGCGCTTTTAAACCCCGATAAGGAGTTAATTAAACGAGCGCGCTCACGCTGGTCCATTGCTTTGATATCTTGTCTTGAAAGGGTCATTGCCTTCATATCTTCTCTTCTTCTCACTTTTGTTTTCGACGACTTGTTTACTAACCAAACTAAAACATATCTACGCAGCATCGCTTTATTCCGATCATCCAGTTTGAATAAGTGGTTGTGAAAGGAGGATTCTTTTAGAAAATTGCAATTTTCTTGAAATTAAATGTGACACTGTAGCTTAATTTGTTGTTGCAGCGGTTTGCTATTGAGCGATACCATGTACGGCTATTTCTTTGGTAAAGATGTAATTATGTCAGATGAAAAGCTCGCGCTAGAGTGGATGCGCCAACAAGCGCATAGAATTGATCCATATGTTATAAATCCATCATTTGATGAATGCGTTGAGTTGCTTGAGCCTGCCTTTAAGAAGGGCAAGAGTGTCGCGCAGCTAAAATATCTATTATCAGAAGCGGATCGCCGAGCGGGAGCTGCCGAACGTAAGCATGCTGCTTTAAAGTTTGCTAAAGAAAAAAGCCCAAAGGCAGGTCAAAACCTTCGTCTGCAAAGCAAACTTCAACAAGTTCAATTGGCATTAAAGTTAGCAACTGGCGATAACAACATGACCATATCGCAGTTCTGCTCTGAGTATGATGTCAGTAAGCGAGACGGCAACGAAGCGTGGAATGAAAAGTTGGTTGAGCAGAATAATAAGAAGTGATTTCGTGATGACGTATATGGTTTAACTGAAGATCCGACAAGATTCACTTGCTTATGTATTCATTTAAAATCCTACCAATAAATGTTGCTCAACGGTATTTCAAAAGCCTGAAGATCTTCTTTTCAGGCTTTGTCAACAGCTAGCCACTCATCAGTTCCGTCTTAGTCGTTAACCACGTCTAAAAGTACCGATGAGTGAATATCAGGTATCAAGGTCGAATGTTGTTGAAACTGACCTTTTGCGTTCCATCACTCTGATTCTCTAATTTAATTACATCTCCTTGATAGTAATAAGGTTCCATTGGCATCTTGCTGTTGGTTGGCCTTGCGTAGTGAAGTACAGCGGATTTACCTTCCTCTTGTCGAGCATATAAATAGCCAATCAGCGCATGTTCAAATTGGTGGTAGCCATTGCCCCAATGGAAAGCTTTAGTACGCTTAGGCTCAAGCCCAACGCCACCGTACTTATGATCTACCCATACATCATGAAAGGTGGGCAGGGTGTATTGCAGTACGTCTTTCATTGAACCATCGATAAGCGATACCGTCATCGCAGCTTGATCAAGCTCAGCCCATTCCCATGATGACGCCCATTGGCTGTGAGGTCTGCTTTGCCAGCCCGTGATATCTTGCCCTTGCCACATCTTCTGAAGTCGCTCGCCAAAGTAGTTAGATACATTGGCAAAATCTTTTTGATATTGCGCCTGAGCCAAAGTGTGTTTCATACCGTCTAAACCAAACTCAGACCAATCGGAATTTTTTAATGCATGACCAGTTAGATAGGTCATCCAATACGCTTTAATGGTGTGCCCAAAATCATTGTGATTGGCATTCGGCATCATTGCCGCTTTGTCGTGAATTGCGCCGTAGAAGCGTTGTTCATCTTCAGAGTGGTAGTGATCAATCATGGCTTGCGTGAGCCAGTTTAAGTCATCAAGCCATTTGGCTTTGACGGGCTCTTTGAGCAGAGGAGTGACTAACAACAGGTAGCCGTTTATTTGATCAAGTTGCGCGACCAGTTCACGTCGTTTTTCACTGCCATCTTCACCGTCGGCGAGTACCCAAGCAAGACCGCTGTTGTCGCTAAGTCTATATTTATCAAAGATAAAAGCTTGTTGGGCGATGAGTGCTTCTTCTACCTTTTTGTCTTGGGTCAGGTAGTAGTACATCGCGAGTCCAACCAGCGCATACGCTTGATCTTGAGAGGTACGTTGCTGCCAATCTTGACCCGCTTTTCCCTCTTTTGTGTAGCCAATAAAGCCACCATTTTTCTTATCTTCTAGTTGATCAATGAGGTAGTAGGCACCTTGCTTGGCAAGCGCTAAAGCTTGTTTGTCTCCAGTAAGGTGATAGAGCACGCCGTAGGCATAGGTTTGGCGTGATTTCATACGCGTAAACTCCTTGCCAAAGTGGGGAGTGATCCAGCCTCTGTTCAATTCAGGACACACATCAGATACATCGAGCAAGGTACCATCATCGCAGCGGAAAGTAGGGAAATTGCCTATCGGTTCTCCCTGTGCGCTCGGCATAAGCCAGTAAGGTGCGAGCCCTTCAGAAGCATGATTGATCCAGTCTTCTCCAGAGGGAAGGGTGACATTGGCAGATACGGCCAAGCTAGTGACACTGAGTAATACGATGGTTGCTCGTAACATAACGTTTATCTTAACTATTTGAATTTAGTTGAATATAAACAATCACATCTGCACATTGTGATTAGGCGATCACAATCGACCAAATTATTTGTGGTGTAGATGTAGGACTATCTGGGTCTTACTCATTTTAATATTGCAAATAAACAATAATTTATCGTTTATCGATAAATTGTTGTTGATCATCGTTTGTTTTGATCTTAATATTCTTCTATCAACTCAACAGGAATATAAGTATGTCTAAGATTCAAAAACAAAGTCGCCGTGTGCGAATGCTACTTCAGTCCTTTCTTGCACTCACTCCTATCATGGTGTGTTACTTCTGGCTAACGGTTCAAACACCCTATGACTTTCTTAGTGAGATGGGCATTATTCAGTTTTCCATCGAGATGGATTACTTTATAACCTCCCCACTCACAGTCTCTCCACTTACTACGACAACAAGAATCATCGCAATGTTCACCAGTTTGGCGATGTCGAGCATTCTTATGTATGCATTAACGGTTCTGATACGCCTATTCCGTAACTATGAGCGAGGTGAAATCTTCTCTTTAGAAAACGCAATGTCCTATCAGAAACTCGGATATAGCTTGTTTTATTGGGTATTAGGTTCAGTTATCTATGGTTCATTGATGTCAGTGATTCTGTCGTTCAATAATCCACCAGGTGACCGTATCTTTGAGATTAGTTTCGTTGGTATGGACTTTTTAACACTGATATTGGGTATAATTATTTTGATCATCTCGTGGGTGATGAAAGAAGGTTATATTCTGGCTGACGAACATAGCCAAACCATTTAAAGGACTTGTCATGACTATCCGCATTAATTTAGACATTATGATGGCCAAACGGAAAATGCGATTAAAGACATTGGCAAAAGAAGTTGGGATAACAGAAGCCAACTTGTCCGTATTAAAAAATGATAAAGCCAAAGCCGTAAGGCTATCGACGCTCGACAAGCTGTGTGAAGTTTTAGAGTGCCAACCTGGTGATATTTTAGAATTTGAACCGAATGATCATAAAGACGGCGTTGCGGCAGAATAGCCAGTAAGGAAATCGCTTTCAAATCATCTAATAATGAACGAGTCTCGATATCGCATCGAGACTCTTTTTAATCTATTTATACCGGCTCTCCCGCCTCGTCCTCTTCAACCACATCGGTTTCTAAGTTCGCTTCTGCCAACCATTTTTTTACTGATGGGCTGTTGAGTACACGTTGCTGATACTGTGATGCCTTCTCTGAAAGTTTGATGCCATAGGTTTCAACGCGTAATGCCAAAGGTGCAAACATCGCATCGGCAATCGACCATTCACCAAACAACCAACCTTCTGGATATTGTTCCATTTGCGTCGACCATATGGCATCAATACGGGCGATGTCTTTCAATGCCTCTCCACTCAAAGCAAGCTTTCGTTGAGCGCGGCAGTTCATCGGCATTTCATTTCTTACGGCAAAAAATCCAGAGTGCATCTCTGCAGAAATTGCTCGGGCATGGGCGCGTTCTTTCACTGATTTAGGCCATGCTGCGCCGTCCAAGTAAGCTTCGTTAACGTATTCGAGAATCGCCAGTGAATCCCACACAGCAACGTCACCGTCAACCAGGGTTGGAACTTTGGCTGTTGGTGTCACTGAAGCTAGTGTGTCGTAAAAATCAGACGTGAATAGCTTGAGCTTGATGACTTCCGCATTGAGGTTATAGTTGTCGAATATTAGCCATGCGCGCAATGACCAAGTTGAGTAGTTCTGGTTTCCAATATAAAGCTGCATAGTTGCTTCCTTGCGTTTAGTGTGGATGCTTTGAGACTTAGGGTAAGGTATTGAGCCTTAGGGGCATGCATTTGAGCTTAGGGGATTGTATTGCGGCGCACTAACGGATAATTTTGATGCAATACATTAATAAAAACGATGGGTGGTGATTTCAATATGGATATTGATGCTTTGCGAGGCTTTCTCGCGTTTGTAGAAACCAGTAGCTTTACTCGTGCAGCGAAACAGATAAATCGCACCCAATCGGCATTCAGTGCGCAGATGCGCAAACTGGAAGAAGAACTCAACGTGACCCTTTTCCAGAAAGAAGGCCGTAATCTCGTGCTGACAGAGGCTGGCTTAGCGCTGCGTTCTCATGCTGAACAGTTGGTCGCCCTCCACAATACCGCCCTCAAGCAAGTAAAGCGTTACGAAGACAAACAACCTCTAAGACTCGGTTGCCCTGAAGACTACAATGACACTATTCTGCCAAAAGTGATTCGCCTGTTGCAGAAAGCAGAACCCACCTGTTCTATTCAAGTATTCAGCCTACCAAGCATTACGCTCAGAGAGTGGTTGGATGATGGTAGGCTTGATGCTGCAATTGTCACCCGAGCGCCTGACAGTGAAGAGGGCTATTGGCTTACCAGTGATGTGGGAGTATGGATAAGCAGCCCTGATTTTGTGTTTGATGATTCTAAACCTGTTCCACTTGCTCTGTTCCAGACTGATTGTAAATACCATGCAGCGGCGGTGAATGGCCTAACTAAACAGGGTACGCCTTATCAGTTGTTGGCGTGCAGTAATACCGCTTCGGCGCAACGTGCCATTGTTAAAGCGGGTTTAGCGATTGGCGCGATGGGTAAGCTGAGTGTGACTTCTGATTTGAACATTCTGGAAGATATGCCACCACTGCCTTCGGTGGATATTGTGCTGATTTTAGCGAGCAAACATCACCCAGTGTTAGACAAAGAAGTGCTTAACCAACTTGTGGAGTTGGACTCCAATTAGACTTTTGCTCGGTGAGGGTAATGTTGAGCGCGGAGCTAAAATAGATAGGCCGAGAACATGGTGTTTTACGAAGAACGTTGCGTTTCTCCGAAAACATAGTGTTTCTCGGCCTAGTTATTGTTAGACGCTGTTGGTAATTAAGAAAGCTTGAACTTACTCAGTTCGCCGTGTAAATCTCCGGCTTTCACTGTCAGCTCATTACTGATTGCTACTGATGAAGTCATGGTATCCATCACTTCCACTGCTGTGTCATTGATGATCACTACATTGCGGTTAATCTCTTCTGACACAGAGCTTTGTTCTTCAGCCGCGGAAGCGATCTGATTGTTCATGTCATTAATCACTTCAATCGCTTGGTTGATTTCAGACAAGGCTTGATGTGCAGCTTCGGTTTCACTTTTTGTGTTGTTCGCTTGATTCTGGCTTTGCTCCATCAGTACCACAATAGATTGAGTCTCTTGTTCTAAGCGAGCCAACATAGAGCGAATCTCTTCTGTTGAACCTTGAGTTCGATTCGCTAGGTTACGAACCTCATCAGCAACCACTGCAAAGCCTCGACCAGCCTCACCTGCACGAGCTGCCTCAATCGCGGCATTCAGTGCAAGTAAGTTAGTTTGCTCTGCAATGCCACCAATCTCGCTCAAGATACCCTGAATAGCGGTGCTCGAATCGACTAAGTTCTGTGTTTGTTGCTGCGCATCGTTAACCTGCACAGCCAAGCTGTCTACAGCACTGGCGGCATTGTCCATGCGCGTCATACCATTGAGACTGTTGCTTTGCACTTGGCTTGCAGCTGCCGCTGCTTGAACCGCTGAGTTCGCCACTTCTTGCGCTGTTGCACTCATTTCATTGATAGCGGTGGCAAGTGAGTTCACTTCGTTAACTTGAGAATTCAGCTGGTCACGTGAAACTTCAGCACGAGCTTGGCCTTCTGTCGCGTTTTTATCCACTTGGTCAGCCGTTACCATCACGGTAAGTAGCATCTCTTGTATGCGAGATAGGAAGGTATTGAACCAGTGTGCAAGCTGAGCGGTTTCATCCTTACCTTTCACTTCAATGCGATAAGTTAAGTCACCTTCACCCTGTGCTGCATCTTTAAAGCGTTCCACTAAGTTGTTCAAAACCTTGCCCAAAGAGTTAGCAATGAATGCCATTGAGGCAATGCCTAGAAGAGCGGCGATGATTCCCGCCCACACACCTTTTTCAAGTGCTTTTGAATTCTGAGCATCACTCCACTCGGTGTAGTCATTGACGCTTTTGGCTAGGTGACTACTAGGGACAGACACCATGACTACCCATGGCGCATCACTGGTATCAATGGCAGTAATCGCGTACTCATCGCCGCCGAAAGTCACAAGACCGGCGCCTTCTCTGTTAGCGATAGACTGAATCTTTGACCATTCAGATTCCAATTCAGAAGAGACTTTTTTACCCACCATATTTCCAGCTCGGCTGTTGGCCAGTGTAATGCCTTTCCATGAAGTGATTAGGATTTTTCCTTGGCCATCAAACAGGTTACGCGCAAGTAACTCACTTTGGCTTTGGAGTTCATGTAGGGATAAATCAAAGCCTAGCGAGCCGATGATTTTTCCGTCATGTTTGATTGGTTGGCTGATGGTGGTAATGAGCTCCTGTTTGCCGCGCACTGAATAAAAATACGGTTCCATCACAAACGTTTTACCTGTTTGATATGGCATTAAGTGCCAGTCATCTTTGCGCTCACCGTTGCTGTTGAGATCGGTATTGCTAAAGCTTTCCATTGCGACAGCATCAAAGCTGTTCTGGTCATTGGGAGAGAAGAAAGGCGCAAGGTAGCCTTGACTGTTAAAACCTAACTCAGTGTTTGAGCTTAACTCGATGTTTGAGCCAGATTCGATATTCGAGTCTGATTCTGTGTTAATGCTCAGTTCGGTGTTCGAGTCTTGTTGGTTATCTGAAATCAGCGACGTATCTGAGCCATTTTCGCTGTTCACGTTGAGCTCGTTATTCAAGACAGACTGTTGTGACCATGTCTTATCTTCCCAAACCATGTAACCCGCAAATACAGCTTTGTTTTGTGCTTCCAGTGCCGCAGTAAACTGTTTCACGATAAGCTCTGCACTTGCGTCGGTTTCTGAACTTAATTCGATGATTGAGCGCACTTGCTTAAGGTTCGCTAATACGGGGTTAAGCTGGTTAGCGATGTTCAAACCTTGTTGAAGTGCCGTGTTTTGTAAATCCGTAGCAGTGGCCTCTGTCAGCTGCGTTTTTACTTTTTCAGTGACTTGTTTATTCACATCGGTAAATGCGTTGGTCGTCATTCCCATGGCGATTAACAGAGTGAAAGCCATCGCTCCGCCCGCACTCACCGCAATTCGCGTTCGTATACTGTTAAACATATTATCTCTCTAACCAAATAGTGGTAGTTTTTCAGAGATTTTAAACAAGATACGTGAATGGAAAATTCTATATAATGAACACAATAAGAATAGGGTGATTAAAAATATAAATAGGATGATATAACGCTTCGGATTATGTCTTTTAGAGAGGAGCAATAAGATAGGTGTATGGCTGTTTTTATTCTATTATCTAATTGTATTTGTTGATATTTTATACTTGATGCCGTTTTTAATTTCCTGGTAAATCAGGAGGTTGTAGTTTGAGGGTGTTGTGGATATATATTACTCATTATATGACATCAGTCACATTTTAATTTCATCTGAAGTGTGGAATACCCACTTAAAAAGTATGCATTTATACGTTGCAGACTAAATTCAAGTAACTGGGCCATTGATCATCTTCATTATTAAAGAATCCCCAAGCTCTTTAGCTTTCTATAAATGGTATTGCGGCTGATACCCAGTATTCGCGATGTCTTGCTGATGTTGCCCTGATTGGCTTGATACGTTTGCAGCAAGGTTTCCTCAACGGTACTTCTTAAATCGTTATTCGTTGTGCCTTTGAAGGTATTAGGAGTCGTCAGTTGATGCTGATTATCTTGCGCTAATAACGTGAGATGTTGAGCAAGGTGGCTAGGCACATGCTCGAGTGTGAGTTGTCGTTCATCACTCGCGAGTAGGGCTGCGACCTTAAGTAAGTTATCTAATTCACGGATATTACCGGGCCATGAATAGGCGCACAGCAAGCTCATTAAGTGCGGGCAGATTGTCTGTTCGTCTTCGGCATATTTACGATGAATGTGCTCGATTAAGGCGTGCTTGTCTTGTCGGTGTTGCAAGCTTGGAAGAGTAAAGGCCAAGCCATTCAGGCGGTAAAAGAGATCTTGTCGAAATTCCCCCGTAGCGACCAACTGTTCTAGGTTTTTATGCGTCGCAGCGATGATCTGACAATCGACTTGATAGCTCTGATTTGAGCCAACAGGCACTACCGACTTATCTTGTAGAACATGCAGCAATCGACACTGAGCCTCCAATGGCATGTCGGCAATCTCATCTAGAAACAGAATTCCCTTGTCTGCTTGGCGGATCTTACCTTGGAATCCTTTGTGGCTTGCGCCAGTAAAAGCGCCCGGCGCGTAACCAAACAGTTCTGATTCGATAAGATCTTTCGGCAGTGCACCGCAATTTACTGCTACTAGGGGCGAAGATTTACGTTGGCTTTGTTTGTGCAACGCTTTTACAAATTCGCCTTTGCCAACGCCCGTTTCTCCTAAGATTAATAGGCTGATCCCTTTGTCGATAACCTTGTTGGCTTGCTGCCAAGCGTGTTCTATCTGTTGCTCGCCATGGTGCAGATCACACGACGCTGAAATAGAGCGAGTGCGCTTGGTGGTTGGTTGTTTGAGGTGTTGTTTCTCAAACACAAAAGGTGCATCAAATGAGGCTCGATTGAAGAGAGTCTCGATGCATTCGCCGACGATCGAGGTTTGATCCAGCAGTTGAGAGGCGACCTGATTGTGCGCGACTACCTCGCCAGCTTCATTGGCTATCACAATTCCTTGCCAGCCGCTGTGTAATAGAGATTTCTCACATGCGAGGTCAATACGAGTGGTGCCTTGTGGGATATGACTTAATAGCTGATTTTCAACAAGCTGAACCATATTTTGAACCAGCAATTGGATAGAACTGTCGTGTTGCTGTTGCTCACTGGTAATATCCAATACGCCAACCATCTGCCCTTGATGATCAAACACCGGGCTTGCGGAACAACTGATAAACCGATGCTGGTGGATGAAGTGCTGTTCACCAATGATAGATACTGGTTTCGCTTCAACGATGGCGGTGCCAATCGCGTTGGTGCCTTTAAGTTGTTCCTGCCAACATGTTCCCGAACTGAGTGCAATTGACGTCAGCTTCTCTTTAAACCGCTCCTGTCCCCAACTTGCCAGAATTACCCCTTCAATATCCGTCAGAATCAAACGGCTGTCAGTGCGTGCAAACATCTGATTAAACAGAGGGAGAGCATTACGTTCGACGATATGAATCAAGTCGGACGATTGATGACGTCGCTGTTTAAGGATCGATTGTGGCAGGCGAATGTCTTCGGGAAGTCGTCTCTGTTTTAGACCCGCTTCTGTGCTGCGGTGCCAAGAGGATGAAAGCCAATCTGAGGTGTTTGCTTGTTGAAGATGCATGACTGTTCCATGTCGTAACAGTGAGGGTGTACCAATTTGGAACAGTTGAACACTGGAGTGCTTTCCAGACGCCCGTTCAATGCCAACTCACTTTGGGTTGTAAACGTTTGGTAATCATAGTTTTACAATTTATTAACAACAAGTTTTGAAGTTCTGGCGTGTGATTTGCGTTGTTACTGTTGTGAAGAAAACACGAAGTATCAGTGTTTTAAACAGAAAGCATAAACATGGTGACACTCTTTTTAGAGCTCTTTTCATGAGATCTGTTCTCAAGGGAAGTCGCCATGCTAGCTCGACAACATAAGCTCAATAACGAATGAGCAACGACTAAAAATCTAAGAAGGATCTAACTATGATTTACGCACAGCCGGGTAGTGATAACGCAGTGGTGAACTTTAAAGCGCAATACGATAACTTTATCGGTGGCGAATGGGTGAAGCCTGTTAGCGGTGAGTATTTTGATAACACTTCCCCAGTGAATGGTCAGGTGTATTGCCAAGTGGCACGTTCAACCGAGGCGGACATTAGCTTGGCACTCGATGCCGCGCATGCTGCTCGTGCTAGTTGGGCGGCGACTAGCGTGACTGAGCGCTCCAACATCCTACTTAAAATTGCCGATCGCATTGAAGCGAACCTAGAAGAAATCGCAGTCGCTGAGACGTGGGAAAACGGCAAGCCTGTGCGTGAAACTTTGGCAGCAGACATTCCTTTAGTTGTCGATCACTTCCGTTACTTTGCGGGTTGTATTCGAGCGCAAGAAGGCAGCGCAGCAGAGCTAGATTCAAACACCGCAAGTTACCACTTCCCGGAACCAATTGGTGTAGTCGGCCAGATCATTCCTTGGAACTTCCCGATTTTAATGTCGGCTTGGAAATTGGCACCTGCACTGGCTGCGGGCTGTTGTGTGGTGATGAAGCCAGCCGAGCAAACACCGACATCGATTTTGGTGATGATGGAGAAGATCGCTGATCTTCTACCTGCAGGCGTGGTCAACATCGTGAATGGTTTTGGTAGCGAAGCGGGTCAAGCGTTAGCAACCAGCGATCGTTTGGCGAAATTGGCCTTTACCGGTTCGACAGAAGTCGGTCACCACATCCTGAAATGTGCGGCTGAAAGCTTGATTCCATCAACGGTAGAGCTTGGCGGTAAGTCTCCAAACATCTACTTCCCAGACATCTTTAACCATGAAGACGAATACCTTGATAAGTGTGTCGAAGGCATGCTGCTTGCGTTCTTCAACCAAGGTGAAGTGTGTACCTGTCCATCACGCGTGTTGATTCATGAATCGGTATACGACAAGTTCATCGCCAAGGTGGTCGAGCGTGCTCAAACTATTAAACAAGGTAACCCGCTAGATACCGAGACTCAGGTTGGCGCACAAGCTTCAAAAGAGCAGTTTGACAAGATCTTGAGCTACCTAGAAATCGGTCGTCAAGAAGGTGCGAAAGTGCTAACAGGTGGTGAAATCGCGCAGCAACCAGATGATCTCGGCAACGGTTACTACATTCAGCCAACCATGCTGGAAGGGCACAACAAGATGCGTGTATTCCAAGAGGAGATCTTCGGCCCTGTTATCGCGGTGACGACGTTTAAAGACGAAGCGGAAGCGTTAGAAATCGCTAACGATACCGAGTATGGCTTGGGTGCAGGCGTATGGACGCGTGATGCAAACCTAGCGTATCGCATGGGTCGTAACATTGAAGCGGGGCGTATTTGGGTGAACTGTTACCACGCTTACCCAGCTCATGCCGCGTTTGGTGGTTACAAAAAATCGGGCATTGGCCGTGAGACACACAAGATGATGCTCGATCACTACCAAAATACTAAGAACCTGTTGATCAGCTACGATACTAATCCGTTGGGCTTCTTCTAATACAGGTTCGTTCTAAAAGTATGAGAATGAATCATGGGTACAAAGAATAACTAACAACGCAGTAGGCTTAATTAAGAAAAACAAAAGCTAGAAACCAAAACGCCCAATTCAATTGAGTTGGGCGTTTTTATGCTTGAATCGTTCTAGTTTTGCGAAAAGAAGATCTCGGGCTTGTGGGTTGGGCCAGAATTACCTTCTAGCTGAGTAAGCTCTAATCCTTGTTTCCCTATCAGAGAACCGACTAATTGGCGGTTAAACGGGTAACTGTCAGGGTTGTTAATATACTCTTCAATATCAACCCATTTAGCCTCTGCAATTTCATCGGTGTCTTGAATCGCAATCTCTTGGGTTTGAGCGATAAGGTGGCAAATAAAGTAGAGGTTCGATTTGCCAAACTGATACGGGTGTCTCGTCGCCATGCCAACTACAGAAATGAATGTGGCTTTGATACCAGTCTCTTCCAAGGTTTCACGAACCACCGATTCTTCAATGCCTTCACCCAACTCAATATGGCCGCCCGGTAATTTGTAGCCTGTCATACCGTGCTCTTTAATCATCAGCACTTGATTATGTTCGTTGGTGATCAATGCGCCTGCGCCCAAGGTGTGGGTCGGAATGAAAGGCACAAACTCTACAATCTCGGATTTGTGGATCAGCGTAATCTCGTCTTCTAGACAGTTGTGAAACACAAAGCCAAGTTCAGTCGCCACCGGAATAAGGTGCGAGAGCGAAATAGGCAAGCTAATCCAAATTATGCCTTTGTTATTCTGCTTTGAAAATTCGGTGATCTCGCTGAGTTCGGCATTGAAAGAGTCAGCATCGTGAGGGGCTGTTGCTGGGTCGATGATGATGCCGTTAAATTTGTCGAGCGTAAATTCCACGGGTGATCCTTTATTATTTTTGATTTATAGGGAGTCGAGCATAGATGGAGCTTATAACATCTTAAGGGCTTATAACACCTATGCAGCTTGCGACAGTTAGATTGTTTTTATCATCTTGGGATAAAGGGCAGTTGCGGGTGAAAGTGGAAAAGAGGAGAGTTTAAGGCGGGCGGCTTGAAACAAAAACTGCGCTTGGAAGCCAAAGCGCAGTTTTAAATCGGGTCTATTTGGGTTCGACTCTAACGAACATAGTTCGCATCAATACTCACGTACCAGTGCTGAAGCTTGCCGTCAGATTTTTTGATCCACAAATCGTTGGTGTAGCTCTCGATTTTGCCGTTAACCGTTAAATTGAACGTGTTCTCGTCGAATTTGCCAAGTTTCACGAATTGGTCTGTGGTAACTAGGAACGGGTCCATGTCGTCCACGCCAACCACATCTGAAATCACATAGTAGTGGTAAGTCAGCGGCTTGCTCGCATCATTCGGGTTGCTGCGGTACGCCACAAGCTTGAATGGTTCCGTTAATGGAAGGTCGAGCGTTTGCTTGTCCATGGTCGCTGGAATCGGGATAAACAGCCAAGCGGTAAACAGACCGCTTAATAAAACCATCAGGAAGAAAAGAGTCTTAATTGCTTTCATAGCAACCTTCAAAATAGGTGATGTAGAAGACGCTATGGTAACAGGTTTGATTTGCCGATTGTAAGAGTATGAATAAGTGAAGGCGACACTGTCTGTTAGGAAACTTGAACGAATTGACACACTGTTCATAAGTCACTATCTACACTAGTGCGAGTGACCTTGAGATAGGTTGATCATCACAACACCTGCTGCCACAAATAACATACCAACCCACACCATAGTATCGAGGTGCTGACGGTAAACAAATGTAGAAATCAAGCTCACGGTTACGATAGCCAAGCCCGCCCATAAAGAGTGAACCACACCTACAGGCATCCCTTTCATTGCTTGGCTCAAAAATAGAAATGCCGCCAAGTGTCCTGAAATCACCAATAGAGCAGGGATGGGTTTAGACAAACTGAAACCGTCGGTTGCTTTAAGTGCTACGTGAGAAAGTGCTTCCGCCATCACGCCCATCATTAAGAAAAACCAGCTCATAGTCGTACCTTTTAGTTGTATTGTTTTTTGTTGGTATAGCGGGGTATTTGAAAGTGTTAATCGTTGTTGCTGCTCTTTAGCAACAGCGTATTTGCCCAAACAGCAGGCATAAAAAAGCCCACACCTCACGCTTTTGCAAGGTGTGGGCTAAATCGGTGTGACTATTTGTTTAGGTAAGCAGCGTGGAACTCAATATGCTCATCAATAAAGCTAGAGATGAAGTAGTAGCTGTGGTCGTAACCTGGCTGCATACGTAGCTCTAAATCGGCATTGGTTACCTTAGCTGCTTCGACCAATTGCTCAGGCTTTAGCTGCTCAATTAGGAAGTTGTCCGCTTCGCCTTGGTCTACCAACATTGGCAGCTTAGTGCCTTTGGTTTTTAGAAGCTCAAAGGCATCGTAGTGTTTCCATTCTTCAATATCTAAGCCTAGATATTGGTTGAATGCTTTTTGTCCCCAAGGGCATTGCATTGGGTTGGTGATTGGGCTGAATGCCGAGATAGAACGGTAGTTATCTTCGTTCTTAATACCAATCGTTAGGGCACCGTGTCCGCCCATGCTGTGACCTGAAATGGATTTCACAGACGTTACTGGGAAGAAAGACTCAATCAAAGCTGGGAGCTCTGTTACCACGTAATCGTACATGTGGTAATGGCTGTCCCATGGTGCTTGAGTGGCATTCACATAGAAGCCTGCACCTTGGCCGAGATCGTAGCTTTCATTGTCGGCAACGCCTTCGCCACGTGGGCTTGTATCAGGTGCAACAATAGCGATGCCTTGCTCAGCCGCAGCTTTGAATGCGCCGGCCTTTTGCATGAAGTTTTCATCGGTACAGGTTAAGCCTGATAACCAATACAAAACAGGAACTGGGTTTTCTTTGCTTGCGTTAGGTGGCAAGAAAATCGCAAAACGCATGTTGCAGTCAAGCGTTGCAGAAAAGTGGGTGTATTGTTTGTGCCAACCACCAGCAACCTTTGCTTGGCTAATGTTTTCGATTGTCATCTATTGTGCTCCGTTAGGTTGATGGTTTTGGGGGATAACATGTCTATATCATTTAAAGTTTCACCACCCACCGGGCAGGAGGTGGTGAAGACAGTTTGTTGCTTCTCATTTATAGCTTTGGCCTCGACACCTAAGTATCGAGACCAAGGAGAATTATTTATCCATGTGTAGAACAGTACGGATAGATTCACCTTTGTGCATTAGGTCGAATGCTTCGTTTACGTCTTGCAGACCCATAGTGTGAGTAATGAACTCCTGAAGACCAAACTCACCTGCAATGTAGCGGTTAACGATTTCTGGAAGCTCAGAGCGGCCTTTAACACCACCGAAAGCAGAACCACGCCATACACGACCAGTCACTAGTTGGAATGGACGAGTTGCAATCTCTTGACCTGCACCCGCAACACCAATGATTACTGATTCGCCCCAACCTTTGTGGCAGCACTCAAGTGCTTGACGCATCACGTTTACGTTACCAATACACTCAAAAGAGTACTCAACACCACCGTCTGTCATCTCAACGATAACGTCTTGGATTGGTTTGTCGAATTTAGTTGGGTTGATGCAGTCAGTCGCGCCAAGCTGTTTTGCTAGC
Organism: Vibrio sp. 10N.222.54.E6; assembly: GCF_041473955.1. Classification (NCBI taxonomy): domain Bacteria; kingdom Pseudomonadati; phylum Pseudomonadota; class Gammaproteobacteria; order Vibrionales; family Vibrionaceae; genus Vibrio; species Vibrio sp. 10N.222.54.E6. The sequence continues at coordinate 17,990 of NZ_JBFRTD010000003.1, forward strand.
TCGAATTTGCTCTCATTGATATCAACACCGATGATGCGGTCAGCACCAGCCATGCGAGCACCAATGATTGCAGAAAGACCGATACCGCCTAGGCCGAATACAGCAACGTTGTCGCCTTTTTCAACTTTAGCTGTGTTTAGTACAGCGCCCATACCTGTTGTTACACCACAACCTAGAAGACAAACTTCTTCAAGTGGTGCTTCTTTGCTTACTTTCGCTAGAGAGATTTCTGGAAGTACTGTGTACTCAGAGAAAGTAGAGCAACCCATGTAATGGAAAATCGTTTCGCCATTGATAGAGAAGCGGCTTGTACCGTCTGGCATTAGGCCTTTACCTTGCGTTTCACGAACCGCTTGGCATAGGTTAGTTTTACCAGATTTACAGAACTTACATTCGCCACATTCAGCTGTGTAAAGTGGGATAACGTGGTCGCCAATCTCAACACTTGTAACGCCTTCGCCGATCATCTCAACGATACCGCCACCTTCGTGACCAAGGATTGAAGGGAAGATACCTTCTGGATCGTCACCTGATAATGTGAATGCGTCAGTGTGACAAACACCAGTAGCAACGATGCGAACTAGAACCTCACCAGCTTTAGGAAGTTGTACATCAACTTCTTCCATTTTTAGTGGCTCGCCAGCTGCCCATGCAACCATTGCTTTTGATTTGATATGCGTTTGACCAGGTTTAATTTCGATTGTCATTGGATGTTTCCTATATATGTCAGTACAGCGGATAACCGTGCAATTAAATTCAACCCGTTAAGCGTAGTTGAGCTTAATTGTTTCCGCTCTCTCGTTTTGTTGGAGCTAGTATAGGTGTGAGTGCATGTTTTGATAATCCCCTTAAATAGAAAATTATTATTACGTATTTGTAATAATGGGTATGTTCAGAAAGATTCGGAGAGGGGGTAGTTACTCAGAAAATGTAAGAACATTCTGAGTAGCTTTCTATGTAAAGACACTAATTGGAAACAAATGGGGCGTAATTTAATAGCCTATGTGATTTGGTGTGGTGGTCATCAACTTGTTTTCTACTCCGGTGAGTCATTGAGTTTATTTAATAGATGGTAATGCAGTTCGTAGATTTAGCTTAGGTCGATCCATATACATCTAAGTAGGTTCGCTAGTTTAAAGTTACTAATCATTAACCTGTTTAAAGATTTGTAGTTCTTAAAGCCTACTTTTTTAAGTGGTTTATAGAACAATTTTTTCCTTTTGGTATGATATGCAAATAAATTAACAAAAGACTAAGAAAGGTAAGGCTATGGATTTCATCGAAAGGCTACAGGGGCTATCTAAAAAAATAGTTCAGGTTGGTGCAACATTAGAAACAGAAGAAGCAACTAAGAATGCATTGATTATGCCATTCCTGCACTCAGTTCTTGGTTATGATGTTTTTGACCCAACAGAAGTCGTCCCTGAGTTTAATGCGGATACAGGTACTAAGAAAGGTGAAAAAGTAGATTATGCGCTACTTAAAGATGGTGAAGTTCAAATCTTGATCGAATGTAAAAAATTCGGAGAGAAGCTGTCGACTAAACACGCAAGTCAACTGTTCCGTTATTTCTCTGTAACGAATGCACGTATCGCTATCCTTACGAATGGTGAAGTTTACGAGTTTTATACAGACCTCGATGCTCCAAACAAAATGGATGAGAAGCCATTCTTAACGTTGAATATGTCGGATCTCGATGAGCATATTGTTCCAGAGGTTAAGAAGCTAACTAAATCATCTTTTGATGTTGATTCTGTTGTCGATGCAGCGGGGGAGCTTAAATATCTAAACCAAATTAAGAAGGTTCTACAAGTACAGTTTAAGAACCCAGAAGAAGATTTTGTCAAATTTTTCACATCAAGAGTTTATGATGGTGTTCAAACTGCAAAAGTTAAAGCTCAATTTCTTGAAATTACCTCAAAAGCACTAAAACAGTTCCTTAATGATAGTATCAATGATCGTTTAAAGTCTGCGATTGGCACTAATGAAGAAGTTGCAATTAAGGCGCAAGCGCCAGTTCAATCTGTAGTAGATACAGAAATCACACTAGAGCAAGGCGAAGAAGATAAGCCAAGGGTTGTTACGACTGAAGAAGAAACGGACGGCTTCAATATTGTTAAAGCTATCCTACGTGCAAAATTAGATGTTTCACGTATTACGGCAAGAGACACGCAAAGTTACTTTGGTATTTTGCTCGATGACAATAACCGCAAACCTTTATGTCGTTTACACTTTAATGCTAAACAAAAATATATTGGAATTACTGGTGAAGATAAAAAAGAAACTCGCCACCCAATCGAAAGCTTGGATGATATCTACGGCTTATCTGACAAGTTGCTAGATAATGCAGCTAGATTTGAATAAATAGAGTAAGGGAGGCTTGACCTCCCTTTTTTGTATATGAAATATTTTACGTTACCTCGATACAACGCTATAGCTATCGTTATGGCTGTAATACTAGCCTTTTTTAGTAGTTATAGTAATTCAGCACTTATACACGCTTTAAATTGGCTAGTTGTTGCTTACTTTTTTCTTGAAGCATTTTTCAAGATCAAAGAACAAACTTGGCGAAAATACATCTCGACTTTTGGCAATAAATTTGATTTCTCGATAGTAATAATAAGCTCGATTTTCTTGTTCTTACCAAATGAAGCTCTTGGGAGCGTTATCTACCTAAGGATTTTCAGAATAATATCGCTTATAAAAATTATCAGACTTATGCCAAATACTGAGCATATTGTTAACGGTCTTATAAGAGCTTTAAAGGCATCCAAAGCTGTTTTGATATTACTAGCTGTGCAGTTGCTGTTTTTCTCTCTATTAGGTTTTACGCTGTTTTCTAATGTAATTCCTGAGTACTTTGGTGATCCGCTGCGTTCAATGAATACTATCTTTGGAATTTTTACGATAGAAAACTGGGGAGCGGTGCCAGAAGCAGCAAAAGAACTCAATCAACCTTATGCTTATTATGCTGTAAATACATTTGTTATAGTGGTTTTAGTTTTAGGTGGCTTTATTGCTCTTTCTCTTGCTAATGCTATTTTTGTAGATGAAATGGCAAGTGATAACAACGATAACCTTATGGAAGAGATCGCTGAACTTAAATCAGAGCTTAGCGAAATCAAGGAGTTGTTAAGAAAGCCAAATGATTAACTATTAGTGCCACTAGTTGGATCGTCCATTTAAAGTGTTTGCTTGATAAGCAATTAGTAAGGTCAGATTTCAATATCCTAGTGGAATCTGGCTTTTTAGTTTGCGAAAGTTACGCATGTATAGCGATACTTGGTGCGTGAAAAATATCAACTCGTTTCTATTCACTGGTAACTATATTTAAAGTTCCCTCACACCTCAACATCGCCACAAATGCCTCCAAATACTGCTCGATAGTCAGATCCGCAGACACTGGCGGCAGCTCTACGGTAATACACGATAGGTTTCTTTCTTGGCACCAAGTGCCGAATGAGCCTGGGGTTTCGTAATCAACGTCTTCAACGAGCGGTAGGTTGAACTGCTTGCCTAGCCAAATGGCGAGTTCAGATTGGGTTGGGTCGTCGACCATGGCGAGTGGTTCGTGGAAAGAGATGACGAACTTGGGTTGGCGCTGCTCAATGAGGTTAATGAGCGACTGCACTTCCGGTTCAAGCTGATCGGCTTGGCCGGTTTTAACTTTTACATCTCTGACTGGTGTGTGTGAACTCCAGCGATAGACGGTGTCGTTTTCTGTCCAGTTTTGCGTAGGGAAAGCGCGGTTTAGATCGACTTGGTTTGCGTTGGCGCGAGTGCCTAGTTGATTGCCGTCAGGGTTCATCGATAAGATCACATCGTGTCGTAAATTGGCCGCTGGCAAGCTTCTTAGCGCACAAGATAATCCTGCAATAGAAGCGGTCTCATCGCCGTGTGTGCCTGCTAAAATCAGCCCGCGAAATTCACTTTCTATTTGTGCGGGGAAGTAGAGTAAGGGTGCACCCAACACCGATTTTCCATATGACAGCGGCTTTATTGAAAACGCAGCTCTTTCCGTTCTTGGAATTAAACTCACCTTAATCTCCTGATTGATCAAGTACTATCAAGTATTCACTATTGGCTATATTAATCATTAACCAAGTCCATTAGATGAACCCCTTTAAATAAACCATAGCGTCAAAACTCGTCAACCGTCGCATTGTTAATTTTATTACTTTGCTTCAAAGATAGGCTAGGAGAGCAAAAAAACATGGATTTTAAGAAACATTCAACGGCTTTACTCATTTCATCTTTATTGACCCCTTTTATCTCAGTGACTGCCGTTGCTGAAACCTTACCTGCTGGTGTTTCACTGGCAAAAGACCAACATTTGGTGCGAGCCAATGATGCAGAAGCTGCGACACTCGATCCGGCAAAGGCAGAAGGTTTGCCTGAAATGCACATTCTACGTGACCTATTTGAAGGTTTAGTTATTCAAGATCGCGATGGCAACATCACTCCAGGTGTTGCGGAATCTTGGGAAACCGAAGACAACCAGACGTTTGTATTCCACTTGCGTAAAGATGCTAAATGGTCGAATGGCGATCCGGTGACGGCCGATGATTTCGTGTATGCGATAAGACGCGCGGTCGATCCGAAACTCGCTTCGCCGAATGTTTGGTATCTTAAGCTGACTCAAATCAACAACATCGCTGATGTGGCAGAAGGTAAGAAGCCCGTTGAAGAGCTCGGTATCTCGGCGGTTGATAAGCACACGGTGAAATTCGAACTCGATAGCAAAGTGCCATACTTTGTGGCGATGACAGGCCACACTTCAATGATGCCCGTTCACAAGGCTACGCTAGAAAACAGCGATAAGCCGTGGAGCGATCCGAAGCAGTTTGTTGGTAATGGTGCGTTTGTTTTAGGCGAGTGGGTGGTTAACGAGCGCATTGAACTGGAGAAGAACCCTAACTATTGGGACAGTTCAGATACGCACTTAACCCAAGTGACTTACATTCCGTTTGAGAACCAGAATGCGTCGATTAATCGCTATGCGGTGGGCGAGGTCGATATCACGTCTGATGTGCCGACACACATGGCGCAGCAGCTAAAAATGAAATATCAAGACGCGTATACAGCGGTACCTTTATTGTGTACATACTATTACGCGTTCAATACCACGCGCCCTCCGTTTGATGATGCGCGAGTGCGTAAAGCGGTGTCTTATTCCATGATGCGTAATGTGATTACTAATGGCGTGACTCAAGTAGGTAACTTACCGGCTTATACCTTTGCTCATGAATACACGGCAGGTTTTGATGCCACTCAACCTGAGTACAGTACATGGATTCAAAGGGACCGTGACCAAAAGGCGAAAGAGTTGTTGAGAGAAGCCGGGTACGATGCTTCTAACCCGCTAGATTTTAAATTGCTTTACAACACCAGTGAATCGAATAAGTCGATTGCGGTGGCGATTGCATCCATGCTGAAAAGCAATCTAGGCGCGCAAGTTGAGTTGGAAAACCAAGAGTGGAAGTCTTACTTAGTATCACGTCGACAAGGTGATTTTGATGTGATGCGAGCGTCTTGGTGTGGTGATTACAATGAAGCGTCGACCTTCTTAAGCCTTCTGCGTTCTGAATCTTCAGGTAATTTTGCTCGTTACAACAACGACAAGTACGACGCAGCAATGGATAGCGCATTGGCTGCAACTAATGAGCAAGAACGCCAAGGTTTCTATGACCAAGCGGAGCAGTTACTGGCTGAAGATATGCCTATCGCGCCAATCTACTACTACATGCAGGCTCGCCTAGTGCGACCAAGTGTTGGCGGCTTTGCGAAGAATAACGTTGAAGGGCGTATCTACTCTAAAGATCTTTATATCAAGCAGTAAAAAGCTTTGAACATTATATAAATATAAAATCCCCATTCGCAGACAAGGCGAATGGGGATTTTAGTTACTAGGGGGTAGTAATTTTATCTTCTAACTTGTTTCAGGTTTTAAATAGCCACCATGTCCGCGGCTTTCTTCATCGCTTCTTTCGTTGAACACTCAATCACGTTCGCGTTAGCAAAGCGGTGAGCGTCTTTCACTTGAATATCGTGAGCCAAGATAACTAGCTTCGCGTTCGCTACATCTAGGTCGCTGATGCGGTTCTGAATACCGTTTTGACCTTGAGTTTCTACCTTAATCTTAAGGCCTGCTGCTAAGCCTGCTTTTTCCAGTGCTTTCGCAGCCATGAAGGTGTGTGCAACACCAGAAGGGCAACATGTTACGGCTACGATGTCGTACTCGCCTTCGCCGGCTACAGGCGCTGTTTGAGCTTGTACTGGCGCTTCAACCATGTCTTCTTCGGTTTCAACCGCGACAGGTTTCCAGAAGCCAACGATAACCGCTGTGGTTAGCGAGCCAAGTGCAATACCGACCACGTACATTGGAATGTTGCTTGATACTGGCGCTGTGATTAGGCCGCCCCAAGGTGCGTGTAGTAGAACGTCTGTCATGAAGCCGAATACACAGCCCACGATACCACCGGCAACGATTGAAGGAAGTACGCGCATTGGGTCGTTCGCTGCGAACGGGATAGCACCCTCAGAGATACCGATAGAACCCATGATTGCCGCTGCTTTACCTGCTTCTTGCTCTTGTTTAGAGAACTTATTTTTGAATAGGAACGTCGCCAGTGCCATGCCTAGAGGTGGTGTACAAATCGCGATGCCTACGCCGCCCATTAGCCAAGGTTGCGTGTCTACTTGAGTTTGAGCAAATAGGGTCGCTACTTTGTTGATAGGACCGCCCATATCAAACGCAGTCATACCACCAAGGATTGTGCCCAGAACCATCTTAGACGCGCCAGCCATTGAAGCTAGGAACTCGTTCATTGAAGACATGAACAGTTTGATTGGCTCGCCGATACCCCACAGTACGATGCCGGCAGAGATTAACGTACCTAGAAGCGGATAGATGAAGTAAGCACCTAGCGCGGTCATGTTGGTAGAAAGTGGGATTTTCTTAAGCTGGAACACCACGCCACCGGCGATAAAGCCAGCCACGATACAACCAAGGAAGCCGCCGCCCATGTCAGCCATGATGCCAGAAGAGATCATCGCAGGTGCCAGTGCCGGTTTATCTGCAATTGAGTAACCAATAAAGCCGCCAAGAATGATTGGGAAAAGAACAAGGCCTTTGATACCGATATTAGAGATGTCTGCTAGCAGGCCGTCTGCAGGTACAGCACCTTTGCCTGATGCCATTACCGCTAAAGCCAATAGAACACCACCGGCTACGATGAAAGGCAGCATGTGTGAGGTTCCGAAAAGCAGGTGGCCTTTCATGGTGCTAAGGATTTTTTTAAAGTCGCTACTACTGTTTTTGTTATTAGAGTTACTACTGGTATTCGTAGCTTGAGTTGTTAGGGTGCTCATAATTTTCTACGCCTTATGAATTAATTAAAATATTAAGGATTTGTTGTTCGTCTTTTGCGTTATGTATATCTTGAATAAATTCATCGCTGAATTTTCCAAACAGTTCTTGTAGTACATAAATATGATGGTCAGCACCGTTATCTGGTGATGCAATCATAAAAAATACGGTTGGGTTAATGCCGTCTTCATCGCCATACTCAATGCCTTTGCGCTTAACACCGACAGCGATTGCCGGCTCAGTGACAGCCTTGCTTTTTGAGTGTGGGTAAGCGATGCCGTCCATAGAAGTGATGCTTTGAGATTCACGAATTTCGATGTCTGCCAAGAAGGCTTCTTTATTACTGATTCGGTTGTTTTCAAATAACATGCCTGCCAATTCTTCAAACAGTTCTTTTTTATTATTCGCTTGAAGGTTGTTATTAATTAAGTTGACGTTGGTTAGCTGTGTGATCATTTATTAACTCATTCACTATTGAAGTTCTTGAATTAAAATTAATGGATTAACCCGATTCGCGAAATAGCAAATAAAAGCCCTTCACTGTACATTTGTACCAAGCAAAATTAAGTGTGATTTGCATCATTAATGCAGTGTGAGGTGGGTCATATTTGATGGTGTATTTCGGTGTTGAAATAACTTTCTGCAGGAACAAAAATGCCCCGCAAAAGCAGGGCATGGATAGTGTGTGATTAGTGGTGATGGATCTAGCTGTAAGCGCGCGCCACACGTCCAACGCAGTCTAGCTTGTAACTCTCAGCATAAGCAGGAATAAACACCGACTGGCCTTTCTCTATCACGCAGGTTTCACCACATTGATGAGTGAGCACCATGGATTCGTCGAGCGGTAATAGGATTTCTGCACCTTCGGTGGTGATTTTTCTTTGGTGAGAATTCTGCACGATAGAGAACTTAAAATCCTCAACTGGAATTTGGTATTCCATCACATCACCTTGCTCTATTGGGCTGAGCAGTAACCTATCCGCCGGCTTTTCATTGAATTGAGTACAAGAGACTAATTCATTGATATCCATGTACTTAGGTGTCAACCCTGCGCGGAGTACATTGTCTGAGTTCGCCATGATTTCTAAGCCCGTACCTCTAATGTAAGCGTGGGGAGTCTCGGCATCTAGATACATGGCTTGCCCCGGCTTTAGAGTGATCACGTTCAATAGCAGTGGAGCAAACAACCCGACATCACCCGGGTATTGCTCTTCCAGTTCTGAAATCAACTGGAACACAGGTGTATCTGAAAGCTTCGCCTTCATCAGCAACATGGTCAGCGCCATGCCTTTTTGTTCTCCTTGCAAAGACAATAAGCTCGCGAAGAAGCTCGCTAATCCATTGGGCGTTTGGTCGCCCTCTAGGTCATTGACCATCGAATGCAGCTCTGGAATATCAAGGTAATGGAAGTGCTCAAGAATCTCGCTGATTGATCTAAAACCATTCATCGCGGTGTAGTCAGTTAGGGCATACACCAGTTCTGGCTTGTGGTTGGCATCCTTGTAATTACGATTGCCAGCCGTTATCGGAATGCCTTGCTGCTCTTCAAGAGCGTAGCCAGATTCCGCTTGTTGCTTGTTCGGGTGAACTTGCACCGATAGCGCTTTCTCTGCTGCTAACACCTTGAATAGATATGGCAGCTCACCAAAACGACTTGCTACTTTTTCGCTTAGAAACAGGCTTAGATTCTTCGAAATCAGGTTCGACAATGTGGTTTGCTGACCATTGTCGGTGACCATCGAACAACCATTCGGGTGAGCCCCCATCCAGATCTCCGCTTGCGGCTCTCCAGATTGGTTATCAATACCAAACAGTTGGCTGAACGAAGAAGGGCTACCCCACGCGTAGTTTTGAATCACGTTGGTCATAGGATAAAAAAAGCGTTGTACGAACGAGTCGTTCGCTAAAGAAAAATCAGACATCGAAATCACCATGAAGGGAAACATGGCTTGAGCTCTACTCGACTTATTGAAATGCGAGTAGAAGGCCTCAAGCCATTGGAGTTGAAATGGCTTAAGCCGCTGCTGTTGTTAACTTGGCTTTACGTAGATTTTTAAGCGCGATACAAGTAACCGCAGTTACGCCCGCGCCAGATGCCATGCACAGCAGTGCCAGCATTGGGTAGTTCATAGCGCCAAGTAGAGCGACTACTGGACCACCGTGCGCAACGCTGTTGGTGATACCAAATGAGAACGCCATAACAGCGGCAGTCATTGAACCAAGTACGTTGGCAGGGATAACCGACATCGGATCTTGAGCCGCGAAAGGAATCGCACCTTCAGAGATACCCACTAAGCCCATTGCGCCTGCAGCTTTACCTGCTTCGATTTCAGAAGATTCAAACAGGTCGAACTTGCGGCCAAGTCTGGTTGCGATGGCCATACCCAGTGGAGCCACAGGAATTGCACACGCCATCGCACCCATGAATTGAGTTTGACCGCTGGCAATCATGCCGACCGAGAAAAGGAATGCCACCTTGTTGAATGGACCGCCCATATCGAAACCAGCCATACCACCCAGTACGATGCCTAGCAGAACCACGTTGCCTGTACTCATGCTCGTTAGTAGTGCAGTAAGAGCATCCATCAGCCCAGCGATAGGTGCGCCGATAACAAAAATGAACAGACCTGCGATGAACAAAGAGCCAGTGATCGGAGCGATCATGATAGGCACAAGCGGTTGAACGAATTTGTGGTAGTTAAATGAGGTAATCCATTTAACGAAGTAACCCACTAATAGACCGGCGATGATCGCGCCAATGAAGCCTGTACCTGCGTCAGCGCCATAGAAAGAGCCGTTGTTAGCAATCCAACCACCGATAAGGCCAGGGGTTAGAGCAGGGCGGTCAGCAATCGCGTAAGCAATGTAGCCAGCCAAGATTGGGATCATCAATGTGAAGGCAACCACGCCCACTTCTAGGATTTGGTTCCACATGCTGCCAGCAGGAATCGCCATGCCAGATTCACTTGGCTCGCCGCCAATCGCCAGTGCAAGGGCAATCAATAGGCCGCCAGTGACTACGAATGGGATCATGTGTGATACGCCATTCATCAGGTAACGATAAAGGTCTGAACGCGCTTGTGAGGCTTTTTCTACAACGGATTGGTTGGCCGGCGTTTGTTCTGCTTGATAGCTTGGCGCGTTGAGTGCTTGCTTGATCAAGCTTTGTGCGTCTTTGATTGGTGCTTTTACGTTGGTGCTGATGACGCGTTTTCCGGTAAAGCGAGCCATGTCGACCTGTTTATCACAAGCCACGACAATCGCGTCTGCACGTTCGATCTCTTCTTGAGTCGGGCTGTTTTTAACACCAATAGAACCGTTAGTTTCGACCTTGATGTCGTAGCCAAGAGCCGCTGCGCCTTTCTCTAGCGCTTCAGCTGCCAAATAAGTGTGTGCAACGCCAGCTGGGCAGCCAGTGACACCAATGATGAAACCTTGTTTCTTAACGTTGGTTTCCGCTTCTGAAGGCTCAGGTTTGGTAAGCAGTAGTTCTAATGCTTCTTGTTCAGATTGAGCATTCATGAAGCTTTCGATAAAGCCTTCTTCAATCAGTTTTGAAGAAAGCTCTGCCAATACTTCGATGTGGTGATCATCGCCGCCATCTGGAGACGCAATCATGAAGAAGAGTTTTGATGGTTGGCCGTCATCGGCGCCGTACTCGATACCCTGCTTGTGGACGCCGATAACAACCGCGGGTTTGATCACCGCGCTGCTTTTCGCATGTGGTAGGGCAATGCCTTCTTCAAATCCGGTATTACCTTGTTCTTCTCTCGCCTTAATGTCGGCAAGAAACTGTACTTTGTCTGAAATTCGGCCTTGTGTGTAAAGCACGTCTATAAGCTCTTTAAATACGTCTTCTTTTGAATTAGCGCTAAGCGAAAGCTTAATCAAATCTTGATTGATCAATGTCGTGATCATAATGAACCCCTACTCTGTTTTTATTTTGTTAGGGGTATTCTGGAATCTACGGCTTACCTTCTGTAGTGAAGAAAAAACGCATTTACTGGATGATTGTTGCGTTATAAGTGGAGTGTGATTTTGATCGGTCGAGTGGCTGTTTTAAGGGCGGTGTTGACAGAGTTTAAGATGTGTTGAGGCTTTTATTTATAAGGGATACAGCGTATTTGTTTATCAGAGCAGGAACGTTCTAGTTCAGTTTCTTTACTGGAAATTTATTTCCGTGACTGGATTTTTGTAGCCTAGATCTCAAATTGTGATTTTGCTCAATAGCGCTATGTTTCACTAAGGGGTATATCTATTCCCGTAGCCTTATTGCTGCCCATTAGAGTTCGAATAATGATATTTCATGACTTAATCTCGTCTGTATTAAATGAGCGAGAACCGTTTCATAACATCTGGTTTGCTGGAGATTTTCACACGCCTTCAGCGTGCAGTTATCAGGTGAACTTTCCGCGCTTAGAGCTAGTGCTAGACGGAGAGTATATTAATGAAATGGAGAGTCATGATCGCAAAATAACCAACGTTATCGCCAAAGCCGGAGACGCGATTTTCATCCCACCCAACTGCTGGAACAAGCCAAACTGGGATACAGACTGCTCGGTGTTGAGCATGTTGTTTGGTCGTCGTCAGCTTGGTTTAAGCTTGGTGAGCAAGCGCAAAGGCGAGGAGAGCTTTTACGATATTCAAAAGCACAGTATTCAGACTCGCTCTGGTTTTGCGATTGATAATATTTTGGAGGCGCTTAGCTCGTTAGCGAGAGAGAGTAACAAGCAGCCGATGGACGAGTTATTGCTGCAAGCTCTACTGCAATACAGTAAAACCATGCTGGAAGCGCCCGTAGAAAAATCTCATAGCCGAGTACAGGATGTGTATCAGGGGATTTGTATCTACATTCAAGAAAACTTCCACCGCCAGATCACCCGAGACAGCATTGCCTCACGCTTTAGCATCTCATCCAATCACTTGTCGCGAATGTTCCGTCAGCAAGGCCACATGACGCTAGCAGAGTACATTACCCGCGTGCGGGTCGATCGCGCTAAGTTTATGCTTAAGAAGTACAACTTCAAACTCAATGAAGTGGCACTACGTTGTGGCTTTAAAGATGTGAACTACTTCTGCCGCGTGTTTAAGAATCGCACCGGTAGAACGCCGACCGAATATCGTGGCTCTATTTAGTTAAGCCGTCTTTTTAAGTCGGAGCGTATTTTTTTGTTGAGCCGTCTTTTGGAGTGAGTAGCCTTACAGCAGGCGAGATGAGATATACATCAGCAAGGCTTGTAAATCGACACTGCTTCGAGTCTTTTGCAAACGCTCGTTGACCTGATCGTGAAGTAGGTTTCTAGTTAGGTTGGTCGTCGCCACAATGTGTTCACGTTGCGGCTTGGTTGGCAGTACTAAAGCGATAGCTACGTGTACTTGGCCAATTTGAGATGCCCAGTCAATCGGGTTGTCACTGACGATCACCGCGATCGAGAGATCTTGAGTAGATTCAAACATCACATGTGGCAGTGCGATACCTGGTGACACGCAGGTTGAAGAGCGTTCTTCTCGCTTAATGAAAGCCAAAATCAGCTCATCTGGATCTTCTGGATAAACGAGGTGAGCGAGCCCTTTCAAGCACTCAAATTTTGTCAGTTGAGTTTGCGCCTTAGCGTGGTGCCACTTGATGTCACAAGGCGGGCATATCTGAGGCATACGCTGGATTAAGTCGTTCGAGAACTCATGATTCACTTGTGAGCCAACCATGTCGTAATGCTCAGCAATCACGTCTTTTATTACAAAACATGCGAGTTCAGCATCAATACCTACTGCGGTTATCTGGCATAAATCCCCCCGGAGTAAACCCACTTGTAACATCGCGACAGATTTGGAGAGATCAGCGGTTCGATTTTGAGTGATGTTGATAATGCGGATGTTGCTTTTGAACTTCTTCGCTAAACGAGTCAACGGCTGCGCGACGTGTGAGTTCGCGGCAGGATCGTCAACGAAGAAGGTGATCTGATATTCATTCATGAAAGGTTTAAGTTCGACAATGCTTGATAAAGACTTTATCGACACTCAATAACACCTCTTCCATTGGAATGAATACGGTTTTCGCTGGGTCAAATCGACTTGGTTGTTCGATGTCGATATCAGAGACGATCAACACTTTGTCTGCGAGGGTAATATCCTGGCCTGTCAGTAAGTTTTCAATCCCCATAGCGCCTTGAGTCTCAACCTTGATTGAAACATTGAATTTTGGGGCTGTTTTATTTAGTGCATCAGCTGCCATATAGGTGTGCGCAATGCCTGTAGGGCACGCAGTTACCGCTACAATTCTCATTATTATTCTCGGTGTGCTTAGATCGACAGTTTACTTGGATCGATAGGACTATCTGAATCTAGGAAGTTTATGGATTCCCGTTTTTAATTCAAAGGTGAACGTCACACTCTTGCTTCTTGGTTACAATTATCCAGTTAATGCACCTTTCGTCCTATATATCGAGCGGCCTTGCCTCGTTAGTCTTTTCATATTATTAACCTCTTTATCTCATTTACCTAAATTGGTACTCGGACGAGGCAGCACATGGACATCACTGACATTATAGAGCCGGAGATTATCTGTCTGGATTTAAAGGCAGACTCTAAACAGGCGGTATTTGAAGAGCTTGTCGAACTGCTTGACCGCGCAGGCAAGCTCTCCAATAAAAGTGAGTTCCTTGATGATATCTGGAAGCGTGAGGCCATCGGCAATACGGGCTTTGATGATGGTATTGCGATTCCACACGCGAAAAGCACTGCTGTCGCTAAACCAGCAGTGGCGGTAGGTATCAGCCGCTCTGGCATCGATTATGGCGCAGACGGCGGCGAGTTGTCGGATGTGTTCTTTATGCTCGCTTCACCAGACAACAACGACGACCACCATATCGAGGTACTGGCTCAGATTTCGACCAGACTTATCGAAGATGGCTTTGTTACAAAATTAAAGGCGGTGGAGTCTGTCGAGGAAGCTCAAGAGCTGTTTCTCGAAGCCAATTCTGAATCGTTTGATAGTTATGCCTCAAGCCATCATGAAGTGTATGTCGAGCCACTCAGCCCTTGGGCACAATCTCTTAATCGCCTCAAAGAACACTTGTTATACGGTACCTCACACATGATCCCATTTGTGGTCGCAGGCGGTGTGCTTTTGTCTTTGTCGGTAATGATGTCTGGCCATGGCGCTGTGCCTGAGAGCGGTGTTCTTGCTGACATAGCACAAATGGGTATCGCGGGGCTAACCCTGTTTACCGCGGTGCTCGGTGGTTACATTGCATATTCAATGGCCGACAAACCGGGCTTAGCACCCGGAATGATTGGTTCTTGGCTCGCGGTCAATCAGTACAGTACCGGCTTCCTTGGCGCAATTGTGGTCGGCTTCTTCGCAGGTTTCGTGGTTAATTTGCTCAAGAAGATCAAACTGCCAGACAGTATGATCTCGCTGAGTTCGATTTTCATCTATCCATTAGTCGGCACCTTTGTAACCTGTGGGGCGGTGATGTGGGTGATTGGCTCTCCTATCGCGTATGTGATGCTTGAGATGAACCAAATGCTGACTGGCATGGCGGGCTCAGGAAAAGTGGTGTTGGGCAGTATTTTAGGGGCGATGACGGCCTTTGATATGGGCGGCCCAATCAACAAAGTGGCGACGCTGTTTGCTCAAACGCAGGTGAACACTCAACCTTGGCTAATGGGGGGCGTCGGTATTGCCATTTGTACGCCACCATTAGGCATGGCGCTTGCCACTTTCATATCACCTAAGAAATTCAAACGAGACGAACGCGAAGCCGGAAAAGCAGCGGGTATTATGGGCATGATCGGCATCAGTGAAGGTGCGATTCCTTTTGCTGCCGCCGATCCTGCGCGAGTTCTGCCTGCTGTTGTTGCTGGTGGCATTGTCGGTAATGTGGTTGGCTTTATGTTCCATGTCATCAACCATGCACCATGGGGCGGCTGGATAGTGTTGCCGGTGGTTGACGGCAAAATTGGCTATATCGTCGGCACACTAGCAGGAGCACTGACGACGGCTCTGATCGTGATACTACTGAAAAAGAACGTGGTCGAAGGTGAAGTAAGTTCTAATCAGTTTACGGGTGGCTCGATAACGGAAGAAGGGCAAGCGGATGTATTGGCGATCACTTCTTGTCCATCTGGTGTTGCTCATACGTTTCTTGCGGCTAAGTCTTTGGAAAAGGCGGCTCATCATCTTGGGGTTCGGATTAAAGTCGAAACGCAGGGGGCCAACGGAATCGGCAATCGCATTACACAGAAAGACATTGAGCGGGCGAGGTTGGTGATTTTTGCTCATGATGTGGCAATTAAAGAGATCGAACGCTTTGCGAACGTGAAAACCTTAGATGTCAGTACTAAGGAAGCGATGCTTAATGCGCAGGCGTTGATTATGAGGAAAGTATAAAAGCCATCGGCTTTAAGATTGGCCGAAAAGCAATAAATAAAAAGACGCCCAAGTATTAGTAGTAATACTTGGGCGTCTTTTTGTAGATCTGAGCCTATATACGCGCAGTTGCTAAAAAGGGTGGTACTTGAAGATGTCTTCAACCATTGAGTTGAGTAGTTCTGTGTCATCGCAGGTTTTTGCATAAGTGCGTAGCCCTGCAATTTGAACCTGAACGTGGCGAGCAAGTTGAGTCGGTTTGCGTTCTTTGCTGATCTCACCAAGTTCTTGCGCTTCGGCAATCAGTTTGGCGAACTCGCCTTCCATTATTTTGAGTGATTTCTTGGCTTCTTCTAATAATTCAGCGTGCTCATCCGTCAGTTCAGCTACTGTTTTAGCCAGCATACACATGCCGTTAGGCGCGCTTTTTTTCGATTCGACAACGGCACGTTTTACGAAGTTTTCTAGTGCTTTGATTGGAGAGTCGGTTTCGCTGCGAAAGCGGTTCAAATTGTGAATGCCGAGTTCGGTATAGCGAGCCAATGTCTCTTTAAACAAGCCTTCTTTGCTGCCAAAAGCCGCATAAATACTGCCGGGACGCATATCAATCACGTCCTGTAGATTGCGCATAGAAGTTGCGTGAAAGCCCTTTTCCCAATACAGGTTAGTCGCTTTATCTACAACGTCTTGTCTATCGAACTTCGCTGTCTTGGCCATAACATCTACTTCATTAATCTGAACATATGTTCAATATTTTAAGATGAACACTCGTTCTAGTAAAGGAGTGTCTGGTTACTCCGGCAATCTCGCAAAGATCGATAGCATTAATCGGTAATAAAAAACTCTAATCATCAACAACTTCGACGGTTTTATGTTGTGCGCCGTAATAGGTACCTTCATCGATGGTGTACATCAGCGTTTCTTTGCACTCTGGGCAATCGAATTCTTCATTGGGTTCGATTGCTTCCTCTTCTACCCATTCCCATCCAATGTGTTCTTCGCAAGCGGGGCAATCCATAAAAATACCTCTCAGCTGTTGTCGCATATTTACTGCGAGTTTCTACTTAATAAGCTCGGCAGTATACATATTTGAGACTGAATATATAGATGCTCGTGAGTGAATAGCTTGGTAAGGGTTACACAGTGAGTGCTGGTCTACCACTTTGTGATTATGCAGTGCGTGTCAATTTTTAGTCACTGCGTCAGAGAAATGTTGTTACACGTATTTTTCGTCTGGTTAAGTCAGATAGTTAACAGTTTTATTCATAAACCAATGAGTTTTATAAGGTTAAATGTTAACGTCCTCTGCGCTGAACTGTGTAGTTAGGTCATGGTTTACATAGGTCAGCTTGAATAATTATAGAGTCACAATTAAGGCGCACCCGTTAGAAGGAAGCCAAATTCGATGACTGAGAAGATTTGTTAGTTGTTAGGGAAATAATAATGAATTTAACCGATATGTCATTTAAGCAAAAAATCATCGCTTTGCTTATCTTACCGATCTTAGGGTTTTTATGGCTTAGTGTTTCTGCCATTTCAAAAGGCGTAGAAACCACCAGTGAAATGTCGTCATTAAACCAACTTACGCGTTTGTCGGTTGTGTACAGTGAGTTGGTGCACGAGTTACAGAAAGAGCGTGGTATGACGGCTGGTTTTATCGGGTCACAGGGAAACAAGTTTGGCAGTGAGCTAAAAGCACAAAGAATTAACGCAGACAGCAAACGCAATCAAAGAACCGAGTACTGGCAGTCTGAAGAAATCGGCTTATCGCAGATCGCGCGTCTGAATACTGAAATCAGCCAAAGTCTCAACCAAATTACTTCGATTCGCAATAGAGTGGATTCTCAATCAATTCCGCTTTCTGAAGCATTAGGCTACTACACCAAACTTAATGCTAAGTTATTGAGTGTATCTGCATTAATTGCTGAGCTAAGTACTGATGCTACCATCACGACAGAAACCATCGCCTACTATAACTTTCTACAAGGCAAGGAGCGTGCGGGTATCGAACGTGCGGTTCTCAACAACACCTTTTCTAAAAATGAATTTGGCCCGGGTATGCTGGTTAAATTCATCTCTTTGGTAACCGAGCAAAATACATATTTTGCGAACTTTGAAGTTTTTGGTAACCCAGATAACGTTGATTTCTTTAAACAACAACTGAATGATCGCTCGGTGGCTGAAGTGGAAAAACTTCGTGATGTGGCTGAATCGAAAATGAGTGGTTTTGATGTCGATCCTGTTTATTGGTTTGCTCAATCGACGGCACGAATTGTTCAGCTGAAGAAGACTGAAAATCAGTTAGCAGAGTCTCTTATTACACTGACGGATCAGAAAACTCAGCAAGCTCAATCAGCAATGATGGGCAGCATTGTGATGTTTGTTGTGATCACTTTGTTCGCAACTTTTGTTAGCTTCAAAGCCATTACTGATTTAACGACTCGAGTTAAAGATCTAACGCGAGTGCTTTCTAAAGTCCGAAATGACAATGACTTAACCGTTCGTGCGACTTACGAAGGTAATAGCGAGCTGGGTCAAATCTCATCGTCGCTTAATGAAACATTAGAGAAGTTTTCTCAAGTTATCGATAACCTATCTCAATCTAGCCTGACACTTGCTTCAGCAGCAGAAGAGACGGCGCAAACTTGCCAATACAACTCAAGCACCTTAGTTGAACAGCAAGACCAGATTGGCTTGATTGCGACAGCAACAGAAGAGCTATCAGCGACGGTGAATGAAGTCGCGGCTAAAACACAGCAAACGGCAAGCTCAGCGAAGATCGCTGATGAACAATCACAGCAAGGTTTAAGCACGGTCCAACAATCCTATGAGTCGATAGAAACCTTGGCTTCTGAGATTAACGGCCTCGCTGAAAAAATCACTCATCTACACGAAAGTAGCAACAACATTAACAGTGTGATTGATGTGATTAAATCCGTTGCCGAACAAACCAATTTGTTAGCGTTAAATGCAGCGATTGAAGCCGCTCGAGCTGGTGAACAAGGTCGTGGTTTTGCTGTCGTAGCCGATGAAGTTCGTACTTTGGCTCAGCGTACGCAACAGTCCACTTCGGAAATTGAAGGCTTCATTAACTCGCTACAATCTGACGTGCAAACAGCGTTCAATGTGATTGATAACAGCAAGAAGATGTCTTCAAGAGCGGTTGAAGACTCACGAGGAGTAGAACAGACCCTGCAAGATATTTCAGGGGCTGTGAGCGAAATATTCAGCATGGCAGAGCAGATCGCAACCGCAACTGAAGAGCAAGCAGTAGTGACTCAAGATATTGCTCAGAACGTTGTCGCGGTAGAGCAGAAGTCGACAGAATCTACGACAGGCGCAACGCAAATTGCTGCAACAGCGAAAGAGCAGGCTGAGTTGGCAACATCGCTGAAAGAGCTCTCGAATACGTTTAAGAGTTAGCAACTCAGAGCTAGAAGCTTTCTATCGCATATAAAAAATGTCCCGCCTAGTGCGGGACATTTTTTTAGCGGGGGATGAAGCGGCTAAAGCGCTTGTCCGTTAACCGACAATTTCACATCAATGTTGCCACGAACCGCGTTTGAGTAAGGGCAAACTTGGTGCGCCGTTTTCACAAGCGTCACAGCTTGTTCTTGCTCTAGAGCCAGTTCAATCGATAGAGCAACAGTTAAAGCAAAGCCGCCGTTTTCATTTGGTCCAATACCGACTGTTGCAGTCGTTGGCGCCGATGCGATTTTGATTTTCATCTCTTTTGCAACGTGAAGCAGAGCATTTGAGAAACACGCAGAGTAACCCGCAGCAAATAGTTGTTCTGGGTTGGTCGCTTCACCTGTTCCGCCCATCTCTTTAGGGTAGCTCAACGCTACTGAAAGCAGATTGTCATCAGTAGAAACTTGGCCGTTACGACCCGCAGTAGCAGTCGCAGAAGTTGTGTAGAGTGTTGTCATTGTTTTAGTCCTTAATTATAATTTTTCGCAATTAGATTGTGCGCAACTTAATTTTAAAGCTAGCTTAATTGATAAAATTCGAGCGCGCAAGTATATTGTGCACAATTTAATTTATTGGTGAGGTGATCATGAGCGACCAAGATGACTATCTAAAGCTGGATAATCAGGTGTGTTTTGCGCTGTATAGTGCATCGAATGCAATGAGTAGGGCGTATCAACCTTTACTGAAAGCGCTTGACCTTACTTACTTGCAGTACATTGTGATGATGGTGCTGTGGGAAGAAAAAGAGATAAATGTCAAAGCCCTAGGCGCAAAAACGCATTTGGATTCAGGTACGTTGACGCCACTACTCAAGCGTTTGGAAACGAAAGGTTACGTGCTTAGAACTCGCAGTGCTGAAGATGAACGAGTTCGAGTTATTACACTGACGCCTGCAGGGGTAGAGCTCAAAGAGCAAGCGCAGACCGTTCCGGTTGAAATGCTGTGTCTTTCTAAGATGAATGAAGATGAGCTTAAATCGCTAAAAGCGCAGTGTGAGCAGTTGCTCGGCAATTTGACCAAGTAAGCACTTTTAGTTTTTGGCCATGGTAATCAGAAAATAAGAAAGCCCGTTAGTCCGGCTGTTAATAATCGGACTAACGGGCTTTTTGTATCTGCTGCCTTCTAAATGGCAACAGATAGTCTATTCAATTGGGATTTACCCCATAAACCAAGAGATAAAAATCAACGCACCAAAACCGAATGTTGCCATCAGTGCCGTATCGCCACCGCCTGCTGTATAGCTGCCTTCGGTTTGTAGGTGAGGGAAGTCAGGCCTACGAACCTTAACCACCATTGCGAGTGGTCCCCAGATAGCTAGGAACACCAACACCATGCCTGCATAGTCCAACATGCTCACGAACTGGCTTGCGAACAGCTCTGCTAATACCAAAGGCAATACAAAGGTCAGAGCATAAGCTAATGCTTTGTTGTTGGTGACTGCGTCTTTGTTTTGGTCATACAGCGCCATCGACACACCAAGGAAAGAGGTTACCAATGCCAGTACTGAGAACAGCGCAATAACTACCTTCAACCAAGAAGATTGACCGCTAAACTCTGAGATCAGTTCTGAAATGTTATGGAACTGACTGATAGCGTCTGTACCAAGGTTACCGATAATCGCGAACAACCAAGTTAGGTAGCAGATTAGTGGAATCACCGAGCCCAGCAGAATCATATTGCGGATCTGCTTTTGAGTCGCTTCTCGGTTGTAAATAACCAGTGACGGGATCACCACCATAGAGGCAAAGCTAGTAAAGATAACCGCGCTGTATTGCACCACGTCATTGGCCGTGTATTGGCTAGTTTGAGTTAGGTAATCTAGACGGATATTACTAAACAGAGAGGCAATAACAATGAAGAGCATCACCACCATCATGATGAATAGACCACGGTTTAATTTATCGATATAAGACTTACCCGCGACTACAATCACCCCCATCAATAGGCTGAAAACGGTATAAGCAGCGGATGCAGAGATGTCTACGCCGACGTCGAGCAGTAGCTTATGAATGATGTCGCCAACACCCAAGATATAGGCGATCAGCATGCAAACCAGTAGCAGGTAAAAGAGTGCATTGATAAAGTGTTTACCTTTGCTGCCCAGAGTTAGGTAAGCAACACTGCTCATGCCACTGTTGTCTTTCGTTTTGGTACACGCTTCTGCCAGTAGGAGTGCAGAGTAAGTGGTGCCGATAAAGATAAGTAGCATCAGCACTGAGCTGATCATGAAGCCAAACTGGGCCAACACCATGGGAATAGCAAGCATGCCAGCCCCTAATGCAGTTCCCGAAAGGATTAGGGAACTGCCGAATAATTTCATATTCAAAAAAACAACCTCTAGCGATCCAATTAATTTTTGTTTGGATTGTAAATGATTGTTTCCAAGACTAACAAAATACTCAGTAAAGTTAGGGGTTAAATTCTAATTATTTTTGAATTTTTCTAAAAAACTTACAAAGGTATTTCGGAGTATTATCTGTGATCGTTTGACGCATTTTCTTGGTGATTGTATTTGTTGTTTTAGTTAACGTTTATTCATTGTTGAATGATCTAGCAGTCAGAAATATTCGATTAGAAAGAAGTATGCTTCGCGATTATTTTCGCTAGTGTCACAACCCCTTCTTTCCACTCTTTACTCTCTTCGATGTTCGCTACCGTGAAGCGCAAGCAGTGTTTATATTGATCGTTTGTCCCAAAGACTGTGCCAGGTAATATTCCCAATTTGTGCTTCAAACAATCTTGATAAATCGCGTAGCTATCGACCGATTCAGGTAACGTGATCCAGTTTAAAAAAGATCCCTCAGGCTTTGACAGATGGTAGCGGCCAACAAGGTGTTCATAGCCATCAAGCGCTTGTATTAACAGGCTTTGGAATTGCTTTTGATTGACTTGGTAGAGTCGTTTCATTTTGGATAAGTGGCTGCGATATTTACCGGTAGTGAGAAATTGACCCACCGCGGATTGCATTAAATTGGAGCTGCCCATGTTGTCGCATAACAGGTATTTTTCAACTTGAGCCTGGTAACGACCTGAGAGTAACCAGCCAATACGCAAGCGAGAATCTAAGGTCTTGGACAAAGAGTTGACGTAAATGACTCGATCTTGGTCATCAAGCTCTTTGAGGCTGGCAATGGGTGTGTCGAATGCCAAGCTACCGAACACATCGTCTTCGATAATCGGTAAAGATCCGGTGATTTCCAGTAATGCTTTTCGGTTCGCCAATGGCATCCGTGAACCGGTTGGATTGGTAAAGTTTGGCGTTAGTAGCAAGGTTTTCACTTCCCATTTGTCCAACGCACTCTGTAGTGAAGGAATGTCGATTCCGTGGCTGACGCTGCTTGGTATTTCAAGGGCTTGCAAGCCAAGTGATTCAAGTAAAAGTAGATTACCGAAATAACAGGGCGACTCGACCGCCACGATGTCTCCCGGTTTGGTTAATGCACGTAAAGCCAGACTGATCGCCTGTTGAGCACCATGTGTAATTGCAATTTCATTCGATCCCGCAGGCACGCCTAGATCATGGGTGATCTTTAGCAACTGCTTTACTAATTGCTCATCGCCGGGAGGTAATTGGTAATAACCGGGAAGCTGAGTTTGCAAACGGCTATGGCGACCGATTTCGGCGTACAAGCTACGAATGGCAGGGTTATTAATGTTCGGGTGTGCAGAACCAGCAAGCAGTTTCAAGCGACCTTTCGGACGGGAGAGTACAGATTTGGTGACCGACAAGAGGTCGACTTTTTGAGGCTGGCTCGGTGCATCCCAGATGGTGGTGTTCGGTGTTTTCACACGATAGCCTGATTTAGGCACAGAATAAACCCAGCCCGTCGCTTCCAGTTCTTGATAAGCGCGAATCACGGTGTTTTTGCTCACACCGAGTTGTTCACTGAGTTGACGAATGGAAGGCAAGCGGTCGTCTGGGTGAAAGAGCCCTTTATCGATCTGAGCCTTAATGTGTTGTTCTATAGCGAGATATTTATTGCCGCTGAGTTTTTCTTCCACGTTTCCCCCTTGTAACTCACACTTAATCTGTAACCATTTAAAGTGTTATATCTGTATCTTTATTAGTTATCTGTACCCAACTAAGGTAACAGCATTGATGAAGAGTTGACCAGAGGTTTGTAATGCTGATTAAAATGATTCCGTTTGTGTTTGTACTATTGTGGTCGTCAGGCTTTGTTGGCGCCCGTCTTGGTGTTGAATACGCTGAACCCGCAACGTTACTTTCACTTAGGATGGTAGCCAACGTGGCGCTATTCTTGGTTTTGATTTCAATCCTTAAGCGTCGTATTCCTCGTGGTCGAGCATTTTTTCACGCTTGTGTGGTGGGCATTTTGATTCATGGCTTCTACCTTGGTGGCACTTATCTCGCGATTGATATGGGTATGCCCGCCGGGTTGAGTTCTCTACTTGTTGGCTTACAACCGATTCTGACGGCATTGATAATGATCAGCTGTACTTCACAGCGTTTTAATTTTGCACAGTGGCTGGGATTAGCGCTCGGTTTTGCGGGTATTAGCTTGGTGTTGATGGGCAATATTGAATGGCAGTCAGACGACCAAAAAGGCCTGGCAACGTTATTGTGTTTGGTTTCTTTGGTGGGTATTACCTGCGGCACTTTGTATCAGAAGCGCTTCTGTCAGGGGACAGATATGGTCGGCGGTGCGATGGTGCAATACTTGGCTTCTGCTGCGTTGTTTCTACCGTTCGCAATGCGTTACGAAACTATGCAAGTGAACTGGACTGTAGAATTCACGTTGACTCTAATCTGGCTGGTGGTGGTTCTGTCTTGTGTTGCCATCCTTTTGCTGCTTTACATGGTAGAGCATGGCGCTTCTTCAAGTGTGGCATCGGTGTTTTACTTAGTGCCACCGACGACAGCCATCCAAGCGTGGCTCATTTTTGGAGAGTCATTCGACATTTATGGCGCAATAGGCTTCGCGTTGTCAGCAACCGCTGTTTATCTGGTGGTGAAAAAGCCTGAGTTGATTAAGTTCCGTAGACGAACAGCATTAGAGAGGTAATGTGTCAACCAAAATTATACCAATCGTAGTAACTAACTGGTCACCCTAGCTTGTTAAGAATCTCGATAACTTCGTTAGAATTTTTGATTGTAGAATAACTACTTATCGAAAAATGCTGCCTTGTTCTCAAGCTTTTTTCCTACGCTATTTTTGATCACTTACTTACTGTGATTGGTATAACTCGACTTGAAATAGATTGCTAGAAACAAAAAAGAGCCTGAATATTCAGGCTCTTTCTGTATCAATATTGGCTAGCGACTATTGATTAGCGCTGCATTAAACAAGCGTAAGCCGTGGTAAACGGTGCTTCTTGGTATTGCTTAAGGCCTGTTTCTTTGAACTTCATCATAAGAGGGTTGCGCTTAAGGCTTTCTTTGATTTCATTCGGAGATACAACGGTTACGTCTAGGCCGTCGATCAACTGAATTGCCGCTTCTAGTTTGAAGCCGAAGCCACCGCCAGCAAATTTGCCTTTAGTTTGGCGTTGACGAATTACCACTTTTTCTACTTGGTAATCTTCCATTAACTTTGCAAAAGAAAATTGAAAATCTTTCATATTCTGTGTGTCGTTTGCGTCACTAATCGCAACTTTAGAAACTCGGCAATCAGGAATGTTAAATACACCGTCTGATAGAGATAGAAGACAGATGACTGCATCGTTACCTTTGATTTCAACACCACAAATTTTCATGTTCTTACCTACTTATTTTAGAGCCCTATATTATGGTGTTATTTCGATGACTTCTCCAGTAATAGAACATGTCTAAGGTAAATAAATTCAATATTGTCCACTTTAACTTTTCAGGTTGACGTCTGGTTAAATGCGAAGCACTCGTTTTCATTGTCTAGTTTTATATGCGATGAGATTCACAAAACTATAGCTGGCTTTTTTATCGATACTGTATATTATGCGCGCGTCCCTATTTAATGTGTGGTTATAAACCCTCTATGAATATCAAAAACCTTTCTATTAAGAGTAAAATTGCGATTCCGCTAATGGTTATCGTGATTGTTTTCTCAACTGTTA
This sequence comes from Vibrio sp. 10N.222.54.E6, assembly GCF_041473955.1. Taxonomy (NCBI): domain Bacteria; kingdom Pseudomonadati; phylum Pseudomonadota; class Gammaproteobacteria; order Vibrionales; family Vibrionaceae; genus Vibrio; species Vibrio sp. 10N.222.54.E6. Next base: position 43,252 of record NZ_JBFRTD010000003.1, read on the forward strand.
CTGTGCTTAACGTGATTAAATCTAACGCGCAAGCAGCGATTAACCATGAGCTCAATAATGTGGTTCAACCGGTTCTCGACAACCTAGAAGATGGGTACCGAGATATCTATCAAGTCATTGCATCAGCGCAAGGTTTATTACTTGCTAAAGATAAGGATGCGATCGAATATCAAAAATTTGAGTTTGAAGACAACGCTTACAAAGCCGTTCCACGCTTTGAAAGTGTCCAAACCCTATATACCGCAGGTGTCTTAGACTCATCTTCTCAAGACGAGCTAGCGAAACTGGTAAAGGCGATGAAAAAGTGGGTAGCATTGCATGAACCAATGTTTGCAGACCCTGCCAATGCTCTTCAATACAACATAGATTACTCGCCAGCATTGGACGCTGAGTTTGCGATCATTCACGATCAACTCGGCTATATCAGAGAGCTCATTGCAGTTAAACAAAAAGAGCTTCGCCAGCAAGCTAATGACTCGATTGAAGAAAGTAAGCTGATCATCGAAGTAGGTATGGCGGTGGCGGTACTTGCGGCTTTGTTTTCGATGTGGTTATCGAACCGTTTTATCGTTCAGCCGATTCAGAGCGTAGAGAAAGCGATGAATGAAATCGCATCGGGTGATGGTAACTTAGCTCAGCGAATGAAAGTTGAAGGTTCTGATGAGATTGCTCGTTTAAGTTCAGCGTTTAACAAGTTTGTTAGTAAGATACATACTACTGTAGAACAAGTGATTCTGACATCAAATGCCGTACGTGCAGAGATGGAAAACATCAAATCAATAACGCAGAATGTGGTTGAATTTTCTTCGAATCAACAGAAAGAAAGTGAAGTAGTCGCGGCTGCCGTTCATGAAATGCAAGCGACCAGTGAAACGGTAAGTGGTAACGCGTTAGATGCGGCAACCGCAAGTAACGTTGCGAACAATGAAGTGGAATCAGCAGACAGCACTTTGGGCTTAACCGTAACTTCAATTGAACGCCTTGCGCAAGATATCGAGAATGCAGGCGGTGTGGTTCAGGAATTGGATACTGATGTGAAGAACATTGCTTCTATTCTTGGCGTGATCAAAGGCATTGCAGAGCAAACCAATCTATTGGCATTGAATGCGGCGATTGAAGCAGCGCGTGCTGGTGAGCAAGGTCGTGGTTTTGCGGTAGTTGCTGATGAGGTCCGTGCGCTTGCGAGCAAAACTCAAGACAGTACGGGTGAAATCCAATCAATGATTGAACGCTTAGAAGTTGGCGCTAAACATGCCGTTGGCGTGATGACAGAAAGCAAGGCAAGTGGCGAGAAAACCATTGTTCAAGCGGGCACTGCAGCTTCATCATTGAGCGAGATTCGTAACTCAATCGGCAAGATGAATGAGATGAATACGCAAATCGCAACAGCGGCTTCTCAGCAGTCTCAGGTGTCTGAAGAAGTGAACCAGAATGTTCAACGTATCGCGGAAAGCACCATGAAAATGGTTGAGATGGCAAACAATGCAGAGAACGCATGCATCTCACTAGCAGAACAGTGTGAAGCACTTGATAGCCTAGTTTCTCAGTTTGAAGTGTAATCTTTGAGACTGAACAGGCAACAGTGAGTGGCTAGTCGTTTCTAGTTTTAACCCTCACGCATCTGTAATAGACAATAATAAGGCCCGTACTCAATGAGTGCGGGCTTTCTTTTTTGGTGCGAGTATTTTTTGATAACAGTATTTGTAATACAAGGTCGGTTCAAACTTTGTAGATTAGGTCGATAGGAGCCTTGTGGGGAATGCGATATTAGCTTCAATGAAGGCCTTTGTATGTGCACGGCGTATATTAAGCTAGGTGACACTGATCTATATCTTCAATACACTGTATGGGTAACCATAGTTCAAAATAGGGTAGAGGCATGGCCAATTGGGAAGGGGTAAGTGAGTTTGTTGCAGTGGCAGAGCGCGAAAGCTTTACTGGTGCCGCACAGAAACTCGCTACGTCAGTGGCTCAAATCAGTCGTAGAGTGGCAAATCTCGAGGAACGCCTCGCAGTAAAACTACTCAATCGAACGACTCGTAAGGTTTCTCTAACAGAGGCTGGGCAACTCTATTATCAGCAATGTAAGTTGTTGGTCGAGGGTTTAGAAATTGCTGAGTTAGCCGTCACGCAGATGCAATCCACGCCGAAAGGTTTGCTGAAAGTAACAGCACCTGTGACTTATGGTGAGCGTCAACTCGCCCCGATACTTCATCAGTTCTTAAAGCTCCACCCACAAGTCGAACTTGAGCTGATGTTGACCAATCAAAAGCTCGACCTTATTGATTCGGGTGTCGATGTCGCTATTCGTCTTGGTCGCTTAGAAGATTCGAGTCTTGTGGCAAAGAAGCTGTCTCAACGCCAACTCTACGTGTGCGCCAGCCCTGAATACATTGAACGTTACGGTGAACCGCATACACTCTCTGAGTTGAGCAATCATCAATGTTTAGTCGGCGGCTTTGAGCATTGGCGTTTTAAAGAAAATGGGCGACCTCGCTCAGTTCGGGTTAATGGACGCATTAAATGTAACAGTGGCTTAGCCTTACAAGACGCAGCGAAACAGAGTATTGGCTTAGTGCAGCTACCAGAATATTACGTGAGTGAAGATCTTGAGTCTGGCGAATTGGTTGAGGTGTTATCTGATTACCGAGACGATAAAGAGGGGATTTGGGCGCTTTACCCACAGAACCGTAATTTGTCTTCAAAGGTTCGCTTGTTAGTCGACTTCTTGTCTGAGCAATTAGACTAGTTCTATCTGGCAAGACACTATGGACAAGAAAATGGGCTTCAGAACAAAGATTCTGAAGCCCATTTTTATTGATGTTCTATAGCTTTTACTTGCTAAGCACTAAGCATTAAGCATTAAACCGTGAAGCGATCAACCAAGTGGTACAACTCGTTTGCTCGGCTGTTTAAGTTTTGGCTACCTGTACGGTTTTGGTTTGCTAGCGATGCCGATTGAGAACTTTGGTCTGAAATCACAACAATGCGTTGAGATATCTCTTGGCCAACAATATTCTGCTGTTCAGTCGCCGTTGCAATCAGTGAGTTCATGTCCATGATGGTATCAATCGAATCTTGAATTTTAGCAAGTGCTGCAGCTGCTGCGTTCGCTTCTTCTACCGTTTGAGCACTTCTGCTTTGGCTGGAATCCATTGCTTTAACCGCGGCATCTGAAGCGGATTTTAGCTGTTGGATCATTTTGTGAATGTCGCCCGTGCTCTCTTGTGTGCGGCTTGCAAGCTTACGAACTTCATCAGCAACTACGGCAAAACCTCGGCCTTGATCACCAGCTCGCGCGGCTTCAATCGCGGCATTTAGTGCTAATAGGTTGGTCTGTTCCGCTATATCTTGAATGACAGTCAGTGAAGATGAAATGTTCTGTACATCTCCTTCAAGGCGAGATACCACAGTGTTTGCCTCTGATACTTCACTTGCAAGGTCTGCTACGGAACCTGCAGCAGCGTTGACAATTTGCTGAGCTTCTTTTGCATTGTTCTCTGCAAGTTTAGCTGAGTCAGCCGCTTGGCTTGCGTTGCTTGAGATCTCTTGCGCTGTTGTCGTCATCTCGGTCATCGCCGTTGCTACTTGTTCTGTCTCTTCACGTTGACCTGTCGCTATTTCGTCGACCTGAGCTGCGCGAGAAGACATGCTGCTCGTTTCTGATACAACTTGCTGACCCACATCGCTCACGCTACGAATGATGGTCTGTAGGCTAGCAACAAAGGCATTAAAGTTCTCACTGAGTTTGGCGAACTCAGGCGCTTTGAAGGTTTCCATTCGAGCCGTTAGGTCGGCCTCACCACTTGCAAAGGCACTGATTGAACGGTCAAATTGCTCGAGTGGTTGCATGATTGTACGGTTCACTGCAACAGCGAAAACCGCTACCACTAAGGCAATCAAGCCACAGAAAATTGCAATGGCAGTTAGTGAGCTTTGTAGCGCAGCATTCGAGCTCTCTTTCATGTCACTGATGACTGCGTCAATATCATCGGTATAAAAACCCGTGCCGAGCATTAAATCCCATTGTGGAATAAAGATTGAGTAGCTGAGTTTTGGTAACGCAATGGACTGACCTGGCTTAGGAAAGTAGTAAGTGGTGAATTCCCCAATTTTTGAGTTCTTAATCAGGTCTTGGATTAGGTAATTGCCTTGTTTGTCTTGAAGGTCGTAGTAATTTTTACCAATGCCATCGGTACCTTGTCCGATGACGATTCTTACACCCTTAGAGCTGTAGCCAAAAATATAACCAGATTCACCATATTCTAGAGTTTTTAATGTGGGTAATGCTTCTTCAAGCGTGGCACCTTTTTCTAAGAAAGGAGATATCGAAGACTGAGCCATTTGCAGGTACGCTTTGAGTTCCTTTTCTTTCATCGCCATCATATTGCTACGCGTCGATTCTACTTGTTGTGCGGTTAGCTCAGTGCTCTTCATATACGTCACGCTCATCATCCCAATTGCCATTAGTAGCAAAGGGATAAAAGAGAGAATATAAAGGCGGTTTTTGATGGTGAGGGTCATTAGCACTTCCTATGTGATTGTCTCAGGCAATTTTCAACACATTATTAATGTGGTTTCGAAATGTAAACGGACTTGTTGTTGAATTGTTATCCTAAAACCTTTTTGTTTGATAAATATGATGGCGGTTAGGTTTTGAAGTGATAGGTGGTGCAACTAAGTACTTATCTGTAAAAAGAGCCGTTCGTTTCGATGCTTTTGAATTTGGCGCTGCTTTGGTAGAATGCGACGCTTTGTAGCACCCTGCTATGTCTATTCGTTAAGTGAGAAATATTCATGAACAAAAGCCATGTGACTATTGGTTTAACTAACCCAAAGAGCCCGACAAACGTTGGCGCGGTTATGCGTGCGGCGGGTTGCTACCAAGTCGACGAAGTTAAATACACAGGGCAACGCTACGACAAGGCTGCAAAATTTCACACCGATACCAAGAGTGCAACGCGCACTATCCCGCTTACTGGTGTCGAGTCGTTTTTAGATAACCTTAATTCAGAAACTAAGATCGTATGTGTGGAGTTGGCTGAGGGTGCAACACCACTGCCACGTTTTAAACACCCAGAGAACGCTATCTATATCTTTGGGCCTGAAGATGGTTCTATTTCTCAAGATGTCGCTGACCGAGCTGACCATGTTGTTTATGTACCAACTGTTGGTTGCATGAATCTAGCAGCAACAGTGAATGTGCTACTTTATGATCGCCTTGCTAAGTCAGATGAAATGGACGAGAGCAACGAGCTGATCAAGAAAAGCCGCGATAACCGTAATCACCTGCAAGTGAAGCAGGGGTAGATATCGTTTTAATCGTGTCTGGCCTCTTAATATCCAATGCAGATTAAAGAAAACCCCTTATTCGTAGGAATAAGGGGTTTTTACTTGGTTGATCTCGGATCTTAGGTTTGGCTATTCAGCACATTTGGAAGCCATAATTTTTAATGGTTGCCCCGCATCATCGAATTGTAAGCTCCATACATACTGCCCAGCATTACGAATAGTGATAGCGGTATCTTGACCGTAACCACCTTTAATTAACGAGTTAAGCTGTCCTAACTTTAGGTTAAGCCCATCCGCTGTGAACTGAGGTGACCAAGCCTTGGATGCATATTGCATGCGATAACTGCCCGGTTTTTCAGTGGTGACGACTTGGTAAGTGTTGTCACCTTTATATTCAAACTCTCGTTGACCCACGTGTTTCCAACCTGAATCAGCAAAATTGCCAACCACATAAAGTGGGCTCGAAATAGGGCCTTCAGCTTTTATTGTTGGATTGTCACATTGAGCCATGAAGCCTTGTCCAACTTCATTTCCTGTTGCTAGTATCACCGCAATTGGCCCTTTTTCACTTGGCTGTGTTATCGACAAGAAACGAGCTTCAAATGGGCTTAGAACGATAGAGTAGTGGCCATCAATAGCTGAGATCGATTGCTTGGATTCAATATCCTTCAGATCAGCTATGGAGCCGACTTTTTCTTTGGCTAGTTTTATGGTTTGTTCTTTGTTGGTAACGTTCACTGCGTAGACAACAGTATCGCCTTCATAGGCTTTGTGATCGACATAGGCTACATCATTGGCCATCAGGTTTGTACGTTTACCTTGTGATAGAGCGGGGTGCGTTTCTCTCAGTTTCATCAAGTTTGTCACGTATTGCTTTAAGTCTTTTTCGTGCGCATTGAGTTGAGCTGTGACACCTTCTACTTTACCGCTAGTACGGGCTACGTGATCATCACACAGACCATTAATGGCACAGTCATCAGTCCATACTTTGTCTGAAAAACCTTCTAGCTGATCGCCTATTTCGTCCCCATAGTAGGTGGTTATTGGGCCGGTATAAGCTGCTTGGAATGAAAATGCCGCTTTATAGCGCTGCCAATACTCTTTGTCTTGTGGAGAAGCGATATCACCGCGCTGTAATAAGTCACCAAAGCGCACAAGGTCATGGTTACCGATCATTAAATTTGGCTTCGCGTGGTCTGGGTATAACGAATGTAAAGACATGCCTTCTGCAAGCCACTCTCCACCTTTGTTCCCCACGCCAGCTTCGTTTACAGCAAAGGTTTCCGTCAGGCGGTAGCGCATAGGGAAATCAAACGCAGAACATAAGGCCGGTGCTTCATTTGAACCGTAGCCTGTTTCAATAATGCGGTTCTCACCTGCCCAAATTTCCGCGACCATATAACCCAGAGGGTTCACGGTTTTACCTTCGCTGTTTACGTATTCGACTTGAGAAGATGCGGTGTCTACCGTTTCTCTGATTTGACTCCAAGCTTCTTTTGGCACTTGATAAGCTTGATCTAAGCGCCAACCATCAATTTTGAGCTCTTTGATCCAATACTCGGCAACTTCTTGATAGAAGGCTAGGCTCTCAGGGTATGAGACTGGATTATCCTCTCCTTGGGGCAGCTTACCTTTTGGTGACGGCACTACGTTTTTTTTGTGGTGGCCAAATACGCCATCAAAGAAGACATAAAGCCCTCGAGCATGCGCTTCTTCAACTAAGGTTTTAGCTTCTTCCATCGTGCCGAATCTCGGATCGATATTGAAATAATCGGTGGCAAAATAACCGGTTGCATCCAGTCTATCAGCCCAATGGTCTTGGTTTTCGATAGGCTCTGAATTAAAGATTGGGGTTAGCCAAATGCCGTTCATGCCAAGAGATTCAATGTAATCAAGTGAGTCGATAATACCTTGGATATCTCCGTTATGGTGACTGGTTCCATAGCCTGTCCCATGACCAATTGAGTCATCGCCACTGACAAAGCTTTCGACCATCACTTGATAGATCCTCAAGTCATTCACGTCGGCATTGGTATTCGTTTGGCATTGGTATGCTGTTGGTTCTTGAACTGATTCAGGTGCAGATTGGCAACCTGCAAGTAGGATGGCGGTAACGGCCAACGCGGTATTGGATAGAGAAAGTTTCACGTAAAGGTCCTTATTATTATGATTTAACCTATTATTCACCATCCTGATATTCTATAAATCCTCCGTTAAATAGTGGCAATAGGAGTAGACGGTAGGCTGAGAGACTGAGGTCACAATATGTGGCTAATTTCTTATACATATTATGATGAAGTGCTGATTTTTGAGTCGGAACGAGATTTGTACAGGAAGATATTTTTATGCGGTATGTACCAGCCTTGTTGAGAATAAGTCATTCTCTGTTTCTAATGTTATCTATCCCGAAAGCAATCGGATATTATCTTGGGTTCATCATTAGATAATTGAAGGGTTAGATAACACCATGGAAGACAAGCAATTACTTGCCGCGCTGCAGCAACACCCTGTCCTCGATCTCTATCAGTTATTCCAAGAAGTTGGTCAAAACCGCTCTCTGTATGCATTACTAGAGAGGTTATTTTCCCTTAAAGAACACCACCAACTGAGCACTCGTCTTAGCCCTTTTAAGCCTCACATCGAAGGGTTGCTGGCTCAATTTGATAGCACTACACCGGACAGTGATATTCTCAAAGCGGTTGCTCTTCAGTCTGAGATTCAGCAACGAGGCCACAGTATGAGTCGTTACATCATGACATCGGACAATCACCGCCATTTTTCCCCAAATGCAGACCTAGTGATGTTTGGTGATTCGATCACCGAATGGGCACCTTGGGCGGATATCTTTCGCGATGTTTCGATGGTCAACCGTGGCTTAGCGGGTGACACCACAACTGGCATGTTGCGCCGTATTGATACCACGTTGAATGTGAAGCCAAAGCTGGTGTGCTTTATGGCAGGGATAAACGATTTGGCTCAGGGTAATGATGTCGAACATATCTACCGGAACTACATTGATATGCTTGAAGTGTGGCAAGAAAACGATATTCGTATATTGGTGCAATCAACGCTTTATGTTGGCTCTAAACTGCAAGGTTTGAACCCATCGGTGGAGCTGCTTAATAGCAAAATAAGCGAGTACTGTTCCCAGCAAGACATTGCGTTCTTAGATGTGAATTCAGTATTGTCACCTAATAAGCTTTTATCGAATGAATACTCATGTGATGATCTGCATCTGAATGCGAAGGCTTACCAAGCTTGGGCTGAGGTTCTTCAACCTACGATAGCTGAGTTACTAAAATAAACTCACGCAAATAGCCAAATAGCCAAATAGCCAAATAGCGAAATAGCGAAATAGCCAAGTAGATAAATAGACAGACAGCTAATTAAACAGCTAGACCGAAAAACAGCTTAGCTAATACAAGAAAAGCCAACCCCTAGATTTGTTTCGCGAACCATAAGGACATCAATGTGAACCTAAGACAGTTGGAAGTCTTTTACGCCATTATGCAAACCGGAACCGTATCTGGGGCTGCGCGTAATCTGCATGTGTCACAACCTAATGTGACTCGTATTCTGGCACACACAGAGCAACAACTTGGTTTTGGATTGTTTGAGCGTGTCAAAGGTCGGTTGGTGCCAACGGTTGAAGCGAGAACCTTGCTGCCAGAAGCGGAAAAGGTGTATCAGCAGTTAGGTCAATTTCGTTCTTTGACGAATAAGGTTAAGCAAGGACATCAGCACCTACGTATTGGTGCACCACCGATACTGGCGACCAAATTGCTGACTCCGGTAATAGCCCAAATGTCTCGCGAACAAGATCTCTCTTTTGAGTTACTAACAGCAAACCGTGATGGACTGTGTGCTGGGCTGTTAAAGCATGAGCTTGATATTGCTATCGCATTTGGGGACGAAACACCGCCTGCCATATTAAGTGAAACACTCTTAACTGAATCACTCAAGGTTCTGGTTCCTTCCCACACAGTTGAACAGTTACCTACTGAATTAACCCTTGATGATCTGATCAATTATCCCTTGCCAATCATCGGGCTTGATAGCCGCGATCCATTAGGCCTACTGTTACATCAAAGCCTTATTGCGCGAGATGAGCATTATCACCATCCGATATCTGTGCGTGGATATAGCGCGGCCGCGGAATTGGTGAAGCACCAAGCAGGCTTTGCGATTGTCGATCCGTGGACGGCAGAGCAATATCAAAATGACGACTCGGTTTGCGTGCTTTCACTGCAGCCGGATATCCAATTCTCGGTCTCGATGCTTTGTGCAGAGCACACCCCTCAGTCTATTTCTGTTAAGCAATTTATCGCTTCATTGAAGAGCCATACTCAGCCTATAACTTAAGGTTATAGGCTCGCCATAAATTGGTATTCGGCAGCTTCTAAGTTCTTAATTAAAGTAAACCCATACAAAGATTTATTAATTAGGAATACTCATGTCTATCGCTCAACCTTACCTTCTTTTTTTTGGGGATGTTACCGACCCACTTGCCGCAAAAACAGCTCGCGGTATTCATCAATGGCGACCAGAAATTTGCCTAGGTCAGCTTCGTTTAACAGACGTTACCGTTTCACTTGGCTTAACGGATATGACCTTACAAGAGGCGCAAGCACAGGGCGCGAAAACGCTAGTGATTGGCACAGCAAACCCAGGTGGTGTTATTCCTGACTCTTGGCAGCCAACCATAATGGAAGCTACAGAAATGGGATTTGAGATTGCATCTGGCATGCACCAACGACTGAGTGAATTTTCACCGCTTGCTGACATGCAACAGCGAGGATTGACTAAGCTTCATGATGTACGCCATTTTGATGGTGATCTAAACGTTGGTAACGGTAAGCCTCGTCAGGGTAAGCGCCTTCTTACGGTCGGAACCGATTGCTCAGTAGGAAAAATGTTCTCGGCGTTGGCCATTGAAAAATCGCTTAAACAAGTAGGAATCTCTGCTCAGTTTAAAGCGACAGGGCAGACAGGTATCTTGATTGAAGGCAAAGGCATTTCTATTGATGCGGTGGTGGCGGATTTCATTTCTGGCGCGGTTGAAGCGATTAGCCCCGATTTTACTGACTACGAGTGGGACATCATTGAAGGGCAGGGTTCTTTGTTCAACCCTTCGTTTGCAGGCGTGAGTTTGGGATTATTGCATGGCGCACAAGCTGATGCTTTGGTGCTATGTCACGAAGTAGGGCGACCACATATTCGCAACCTTCCTCATGCGCAATTACCAACGATTGAACAGACGATCGAAGCTAACTTGCAAGCCGCGCGATTGACGAATCCAGATGTAAAATTGGTTGGCATCTGCTTGAACACGTCGGCAATCAGCATTGAAGACGCTGAGACATTATGCCAAGAATGGACCACACTCTATCAAGTGCCCGTGACGGATCCAGTGCGTTTTGGTGTACAACACATTACTGATCATTTGCGACATTCACTTTAACGACGTCATCATTTCTACGTTTCCATTTGTTAAAGCGAACATCAACCGAGTGAAATTATGAAGATTACAGCAGAACCCATTACTATCGCGATGCAAACGCCTTTTCGCATCTCTCGTGGCAGTCGAACTGAGTGTCACGTTGTTCGTGTTTACATTGAACATGGTGGCAAACAAGCTCAAGGCGAATGCACGCCTTACCCACGATACGGCGAGTCATCGGAGTCTGTGTTAGCGCAAATCCAACAAGCGTCTAGCGCACTTGAAGCTATGTTTGCACGAGGCGTTACCGATCCCGCAGAGCTAAGAGATCATCTTCAGTCTTTATTGACTGGAGGGGCAGCGCGAAATGCGGTCGATTGTGCGCTTTGGGATTTCGAAGCGCAGCAGAACGGCCAGATGTTTCCAAATAGCTTGTTTGAGCTACCCAATCAAATCGTTACTGCAATGACAGTCTCCATTGGCACACCAGAAGCGATGGCTACCCAAGCTCGAGATTATGTGGCGAATGGTGCGAAACTTCTAAAAGTGAAGCTTGATGGCGAGCAGGTAGTAGAGCGTGTTCGTGCAGTGCGAGAAGCGGCACCCGATGTTCTGGTTGTACTGGATGCTAATGAAGCGTGGACAGGGTTGAATCTCGAAGAGTTGTTTAATCAACTAACAGAGTTTGATATCGCGATGATCGAGCAACCTTTGCCGCAACAACATGATGCGTCACTGGCACATATCAATCACCCGATCCCACTGTGTGCGGATGAAAGCTGTCATACCACTTCGCAACTTTCATCTTTGTTAGGCAAGTATGAAATGGTTAACATCAAGCTCGATAAAACGGGCGGTTTGACCGAAGCCTTGGTACTTGCTGAAGAAGCTCAAAGGCTCGGCTTTACTCTGATGTCGGGTTGTATGCTAGGCACCTCATTGGCGATGCGAGCGGCGCTGCCTATTGCGGTTCAATCTGAAATCGTCGACCTTGATGGTCCTGTGCTATTAGGGCAAGATGTTTCGCCAGCACTGACTTATCGAGATGGGATGATCATTCTTTAAGGTGGCTTAGCGTTCAGTATTGATGATGTAGGTCATAGGTAGGCACGCGAACTTTTGGACAGAACCTTCTTAGAGTAATCACCTAAATTAGAAATATACGGATAACTTTTTGTATCGAAAGTCGCTTAGAAAGTACAAATATGACACGCACATTTAGCGTTAAATGTCACACTAACTTAATTGCGCTAGTTATGAACAATACATTTGCCTTGTAATACCATTGTCATCTCTTCTTTTTCGCTTGTAGATAGCTTGAAAAACATCGGTAACAAGCGTTCGCAATCACCGAAATACGCACACGGTTATCCCAGGTCAATTTTTCTATCTCTATGAATCTAAGAGTAAATTTTGGTAGGCATAAGATAATCGAGCACAGCGTTAAGCGCAATGCTCGCTTTTGCCAGAAGAAAGTACTCAAAATTGCGCACTTGATGCCATCCAACTAATTGATTAAAAAGCGATTTCTGGAGTATAGTAAGAGGATAAGCGAGGCAAGCACTCTGCGTGATAAACAGAATGCTGTTTAATAAGCTGTTATCTCTCTAGATGGAAATCAGTAGTAATGTTTAAGAAAGTAGAAATAAACCATTGGCGTCAATTCGAAAGAATAGAAATAGATCTTGATGAAAAAGTAACAATCATTACAGGCTCAAATGGTGCCGGAAAAACGACGATCCTTGGCGTTTTAGGCAAGACTTTTGGGTGGAATACTCGTTTACTTTCTACTCCAGCCAAAGATCAAGAATCTGGCCTAATGCGTTTTTTAACCGGCAAATGGGATTCTTTTTTTTCTAAAGAGGAAGAACAAGAATCATGGATTGAAATCGGCAAGGTACAATATTCAAACTTAAGCGTATCTAAAGTTTCGGTTCCTAAGAAAGCTGGTTCAACTTACGATTTAAATTTCTCTGAGCAACAGCCTATTCAAGGAATGCACGTACCTTCTCATAGACCAGTGTTTAGCTATAAAGAAGTTGAGTCAATTCCAACTAAGCCTAAGAAAAAAGAAGATTACTTTAATGAGTATAATGCTAACGTTGTCGATAAATTCAACAATACGGGTGAATGGCTTAAAAATATAAGTCCGAATTATTTACTTAAAGAGTCTCTAATTGGGCTTGCTACCTTCGGGTACGGCAATAGTCATGTCGTTGCCAATAAGGAATATGCAGAATTATTCGAAGGGTTTCAGGAAATCTTGAAAATAATGTTACCTGCAACCTTAGGGTTTAAACACTTAGAAATAAGAATCCCAGAAGTGGTTTTAGTAACGGAGTCTGGTGAGTTTTCTATTGATGCTGCTTCAGGTGGTGTGGCATCAATAATTGGTGTAGCGTGGCAAATATACATGTTTTCTCAAAATAAAGAGAACTTTGTAATCACGATCGACGAGCCAGAAAATCACTTACACCCTTCCATGCAAAGAGAGTTAATTCCAAATTTAAGCAAAGCTTTTCCTAAGGCCCAATTCGTTATTGCTACTCATAGTCCATTTATTATTGGATCTTCTAAAAAATCCCAAGTGTACGCTCTTGCATACAATAATGAAAATCGGGTATTTTCTCGAAAGCTTGACATGATTGATAAAAGTGGCAATGCGGCAAAAGTTTTAAGAGAGGTTCTTGGGGTTCCTGTAACAGTGCCTGTTTGGGTCGAAGATGAAATAAAAGAAGTTGTAAAAAAATACTCTGAACAAGGCGTCGATGAGGGCTTGTTTCAACGAATGAGACAGGAACTAGAAGAGAAAGAACTGCAAGAATTTATGCCCAAAGCAATCACTCTAGTTGTGGAGAGTCTAAATGATAAAGCTTAATAAGGGGTCTAAGCCACAAGTTCTGGTAGACAATGCTACAAACTGGACCAATGAATTACTTGGTTTTATTCAGCGCGATGAAAAGGTTCCTTCATCTGTTTCAAATCGTTATAACCATTCAGATGTGAAAGGTCTTCTCAAGCAGGAAGCTAAAAATAAATGCATGTACTGTGAGAGTAAAGTGAGTCACGTATCATATGAGCATATAGAACATATTAAACCTAAGGCTAAAGATAAGTACCCAGATTTAACGTTCGAATGGCAAAATTTAGGGCTTGCATGCCCTGTTTGCAACATGAATAAAAGTGACGAATACGACCAAAATCTGCCATTTTTAAACCCGTTTAATGATGAACCGAGTGACCACCTATATGCTGCGGGCCCCTACGTATTTGGAAAGCCAGGTCAAAACAGAGGGAAGTTGACGGAGAAAGTCATTGAATTAAATAGAATGGACCTTGTAGAACAGCGACTAGAAAGAATAGATGCAATACGCCAACTTATGGATAGCTATGAAAACGAGCATAATCCAATACTCAAAAAGGCAATTTATAAAGAGCTTGTAGAAGAGTTAGGGGAAGATAAAGCATATTCATTTGTACTGAATTCAATAGTGGATGTTGTCGGAATACGCACCGTATAACTGAGGCGGATTCTAAGTATACGATTGTCAACCTACACACGACCGAAGTGAGTATAGCCCCAACCTCATTGTTCGGATTAGATTTGATAGGGAAAACGCACGCCCCCGGAATGAGTAGAGTATTTAATCTAACCAATTTTGGGGCAAAAATGAGCCAGCCGTGATTGACTGACTCAAGGGAAGCTCTCTTAGTTACTTGATCGGAATATAGATTTCGGTTTTCAAATTCTCAGGTTTAGTTCGTCTTGGGTCTCGATTCAGGTACACCTCAAAGCATGGTTGGTCTCGCAGTTCAAACCCACTGTCTGGTAGCCATTTCAAGAGTAAATAACGGTATGCTTCAGAGAGTTTCTCGTAAGTACCTTTGTGCAAGGCCTTGGCATATTTGCCACCCAAAATTGTCTTGCGATCGATACATCCATCCTATTTCGACATAGGTAGTGTCCTACACTGCGAGACTCCATGATTTTCCATTATTGCTAATTTGTCTGAAAGTTTAGATTCAAGACCGTTTTGCGAATGATAAGCCCAATACGATCAATCTCTATGATAAATGATCAGACTTTATTGGAAGTGCTCGAACTAAAATGCCCTCCGACAGGGATTGATAAAGTAATCACGTTTCTGTCGGTGCGGTCACTTTCTATTATCGCAAAACAGACCATGCAAGCTTTATAAAATAATTGTTATGATATCTTATGTGAAATGTTAATGATTACTCTTCGTTTAATAGCTTCACTAAAGCTATTCGATCTAAGATTAAATAGGTAAATCACCTAACTGATTGAATCATTGACGGATCCTGTTGATTTTATGATGAGAAGAAGGTGGGGCTAGTGAGTAGTCATGTCTCCGAGGTGATAGAAAACAAAGACAGTTTTGAACGCCCGTTTTCGATCAAAATTCCGCGCCGTAAGTGGTTTGGTTGGAAGGGGATCGAACTGCGCTTGGTATTGGCATTGGCCATGTTATCGATGACCACCATCTTCCTTTCGGTTGTTTCTAGCTTTACTTTTGACGATCTAAACCAACGCCTCGTTGAATTAAAAGAGAGTGAAATCCCCGCCTTAGATAACGCTGCACGCCTCAATGATATGGTGCGTGTGATTATCACGACCTCATCTCAACTCAGTGATGCTGAATCTAATTTAGAGCGTAAGCAGGCGATGCTCAAAATTGAAGAGGCCATTTCAGTGATGAATAGCGTTATGGTTCAATTCCCTGATTATCACGCCTATTTTAAAGATCTTATCGCCCAAGTTAACAATAGTCTGAGTTTGTTGTATCAAAGTGAGATTGAGTCAGAACAACTCAATCAAGAACTTCGTAATTTGCTTGAGGGTTTTTATCCTCTGTTGCAACAGGCCAGTGATTCACTCGATAGTTTGCCTGAGTCAGCCAAAGATCAAATTCAATATACTCAGTTGAAATCTCTGCTTTATTACCAATTAGGCTTAGTAGAGAAGTTGTATAACGACTCAAGCTTTAATGAGTTGGATTACACTAGCTACCGCTTAGAGCAAGTCGGTGAAGAGTGGTGGAAACTTTGGGTCAGTGGTGATTTAAGAAGTAATTTTCCTGAGTTAGATCGCCAACTCACGGTTATTTATAACCTCGCTTCAAGTGATAGCAGCTTGTATGGGATGAAAAACAAAGCGCTTAATCATCTCTATCAAGAGCAGTATTTCCTGCAAAACAGCCGCGAGCATTTGAATCAGTTAACCGTGCAGATCGAAAGCAACACCAGCAAGGTGAATAGCAATATTGACCTGTCGATTCAGCAGGCGCAGTTGTCTTTACAATCGAACCAACAACTCTCTCTTTTTCTTTCTCTGTTTAGCGTGTTGGCTGCAGCTGCCATTTCGTGGTTCTACGTGCGTAAGAGTATTTTAGAAAGGCTTTTACAGCTCAAAGACAACATGTTCGCGATTTCTACCGGTCATCTAGATACCGAAGTTTCTATTCGTGGCAAAGACGAAGTGACGCAAATGGCCAAGTACCTAAAGGTATTCCAGACCACGGCCAAAGTCGTTAAGCAAACCAATCGAAAATTAGAGGCTGAGGTTGAAGAGCGCACCTTAGCCGAAGCCAAATTACGAGTGACTCAAGACGAGCTAATCCAAGCCGGAAAATTGGCCGCGCTAGGGCAATTGAGTGTCGGGATCACGCACGAGATCAATCAACCTCTGACCGCAGTAAACAGTCACGTTCGAAGCGCGCAGCTTTGGTTAGGCAAGCAAAGGCCAGACAGGGCAGAAGAGAACCTAAAAAAGATCGAGATTTTGTTAGACAAAGTGGCTGCGATTACTCGTCACCTAAAGGCCTTCTCACGTAAGAGTGATGGCAAGATTGATAACGTTGAATTGAATAAGGTGATTGGTGATGCGATTGACCTGTTTGAAACCCGACAGAGCGCTGTGTCGATTCAGTATTCGCCCCAAAGTAGCCAAATGGTTCGAGCTAACAACATTCGCTTAGAACAGGTTCTGGTGAATTTGATCAGCAATGCTTTGGATGCCATTGAGCACAGAGAACAACCAGAGCTCAGCATCTCAACTCAAGAGCATTCGAAGACCATTCAGATTTTGGTGATGGACAACGGGTTAGGGATACCTGAAGAGGACATTCCGCATCTGTTTGACCCATTTTATTCCAGCAAAACAACAGGTAAGGGGCTTGGGCTAGGCTTGTCTATCGCATACAACATAATAAAAGATTTTGGCGGCTCGATTCACGTGGAATCGGTTGAACACCAAGGCACCACCTTTATCGTCACTCTACCAAAAGGCACAGGTTCATGATTTCAGAAAAACACATAGTTCTTATCGACGATGAAATAGATGTCGTCGACGCCGTGAGCGAAATGTTAGAGCTAGAAGGGTTTAGTGTCACCACCTTTACTGATCCCAACCTTGGCCTAAAGTCGCTTAAAGCAAACAGTCAGTCGGTTGTGCTGTGTGACGTGCGCATGCCGAAAGTGGACGGTTTGACGTTGTTGAGCTCAATCCAACACCGTGCCCCGAATGTGCCCGTTTTATTGATGAGTGGCCATGGCGATATTCCAATGGCGATCGAAGCGATGAAGTTGGGCGCTTTCGACTTTCTAGAAAAACCGCTTAATTCGAGTGAGCTGGTGGAGAAGCTTGATTTGGCGATTACCCAGTGTCAGCACAGCTGCCCGTCAACCTCGGATGGTGATGAGCAAGAGGATTTACCGATTGAATCTGTGGTTATTGGCCAATCAAAAGCGATGGATACCATACGTAAGCAAGTGCTCGCTTTAGCGCATACTGGCGTCGACACCATCATCAACGGAGAAACGGGAACGGGCAAAGAGGTGATAGCTCGCGCGTTGCATCAATTTAGCCGTCGTAAGGCGAAGCCCTTTGTCGCGATCAACTGTGGCGGCATGACAGAAAGCATTATCGAAAGTGAGTTGTTTGGCCATGAAGCGGGTTCGTTTACCAGTGCCAACAAGAAACGCATTGGCAAAATAGAACAAGCCAATGGCGGAACTCTGTTTCTTGATGAAATAGAAAGTATGCCAATTGCGGTGCAAATTAAACTGCTGCGCGTCATTCAAGAACGAATGATTGAGCGCGTTGGTGGTAACGAGTTAATCCCGGTCGATATTGTGGTGGTAGCCGCCAGCAAAGCTGATCTCGCGAGCCTGAGTGAAACGGGGGAGTTCAGAGCCGATCTCTTCTATCGTCTTAATATTGCTAGCTTAAACCTTCCCGCATTGCGTCAACGCAAAGAGGACATTCAGGTGCTGTTCCGCCATTTTGTGATTCAAGCGAGCCACAAGTACAAGACACGCCCATCAACGATTTACCCTGAACAGATTCAGCAGCTATGTCGACACGAATGGCCGGGTAACGTGCGCGAATTACGCAATGTCGCAGACCGATTTGTACTTGGTATTGTTGGTGATGGCTTTGATCTTCAATCACCAATTTGTGAAGCGTCCGGAGAAGATTTCGCTTTTGAAAAGCAGATGGAGCAGTACGAAAGGAATGTACTGACGGAAGCGCTAATAGAAAGCGCAGGCAACATTAACGAGGTATCAAGTAAGCTGAATTTACCGCGTAAAACCCTTTATCGAAAAATGAAGAAACACCAATTGGATAAAGAGAGCTTCAAGGCCTAACTGGTTCATCCATTCGCTTAATAAAAGCACAAGACAACAATGACCCATTTCACTTTTAGTCGAATGGTTAACCGTTTCAAGTGATTGTAATAAAAGGGCTTTAACATTTGGCACAATGCGTGCAATCACTACATTGTGGCATACGTTCACATGAGGTTATTCGGTGCTGAGTCAAAATATATATGACAGCTATCTATATATGACAGCTATCCAACACCGAATGATCGAATAAAGGAAGTTAGAAAAATAATTGCTTGTTGCAAGGAGATACAAACATGAAGCAAATACTGAAAGGTTCGATTGCTCTGATACTCGGTGTGAGCTCGATGACGGCATGGGCCGCAGCAGAATCAGCCGACTTAGGTCCTCGTCCCCTCTTTTTAGTGAACAATATGGATGAGAGCCCTTTGAAAACCAAGCTGTTGAGTTGCAGTGAAGGACCTTTTCATCGTAGTGATTTTTCTATTGGACATCGCGGAGCTGCGATGCAGTTTCCTGAACACACCAAGGAATCCTACTTAGCAGCGATTCAAATGGGCGCGGGTGTAGTGGAGTGCGATGTGACTTTTACTAAAGATAAGGCGTTGGTATGTCGTCACTCGCAAAGTGATCTGCACACCACAACCGATGTTTTAGCGCATCCCGATCTTGCTAAGAAGTGTTCAACACCGTTCACGCCAGCTAACCCAGCGACAGGCGAAGATGCACAGGTTGAGTGTCGTACCTCTGATTTCACGCTGGCTGAGTTTAAGACCCTGAAAGGGAAAATGGATGGTGCGAATCAAAAAGCAACCACGGTCGAAGAGTACATGAATGGCACACCTGGTTGGAGAACTGACCTTTACAGCCAAAATGGGACACTGATGACACACGCCGAAAGTGCGGCATTGTTTAAAGAGCACGGCGTGAAGGTGACTCCTGAGCTAAAATCGGCGGCGGTAGAAATGCCTTTCAATGGTTTTAGCCAAGAGATGTACGCGCAGAAGCTGGTGGATGAGCTGAAAGAGGCGGGTTTTGAGCCTTCAGAGACTTACCTACAGTCATTCAACTTGGATGATGTGAAGTACTGGGTTAATGAGACGCCTAAGTTCGGTAAGCAAGCCGTTTATCTTGACGACCGTGTCTATGAGCAAGCGGACTTTGTCGCGTCTGTTGAAAACATGAAGGAGCTACACGATGCGGGCGTGAATATCATCGCACCACCTCTGTTTGCTTTGGTTGAACTTGATAAGAACAACGAATTAGTGGCGTCTAACTACGCGAAACTGGCAAAAGATGCTGATCTTGAAATTATTGCATGGACACTTGAGCGTTCAGGCCCGCTAGCGCAAGGCGGCGGATGGTATTACCAAAGCGTGAAAGATGGCATCAACAATGATGGCGACATGATGAAAATGCTTGATGTACTGGCGCAAGATGTTGGTGTTATGGGCGTATTCAGCGATTGGCCTGCAACGGTAACTTACTACGCTAACTGTATGGACAGCGACGCTTAGGCTGTTGTGAGCTCGCTTTGCATAGCAATTATAGCGTTTGTATAGAGAGTACTTAGCCAAAGAATAATAAGATAAAAAGCAGTGAACCAAAGAGCCTTCGGGCTCTTTTTTTACCGCCGAAATTGGCGGGACAGAAATGACCCAAATAGGCACTTCTTAGTTGGACAGTAATGACACAAAAGTAATTTCCCAATCTAGGGTTTTCTTTAAGTTATTGAAATTAAATAAATTAAAAGGTGGCACAAAGGCTGCAATAGCGAAGGTGACTTTCAACAATAAGTAAAAGTAAGGTTTGAATATGAAAATCAGTGTTAAAGGACTGTTAATCGCTAGCTCATTACTACTTCCTTCAATGGCTATGGCAAGCGACTGCTCTAGTCGTGGTGTGTTAGACGATCGATACTGTGATGAAAACCAAGATTTGGTCGCCGATTCACCAAAGAACCCAGATGAGTGGAACGACCCAAGTACGCTTGTGTTTACTTATACGCCAGTAGAAGACCCTGCGTTGTACAAAGATGCGTTTGCGGATTTCCAAGCTCACCTAAGTAAAATTACGGGTAAGCGAGTGATTTACTACACGGTTCACTCGAACTCTGCGCAAGTAGAAGCGATGCGTTCTGGTCGACTGCATGTTGCAGGTTTCTCTACGGGCCCAACAGGCTACGCAGTTAATTTAGCAGGTTACGTTCCAATTGCGGTGAAGGGCGATGAGTCTGGCTTCCAAGGCTACAACCTAATCACGATTGTTCGTAAAGACAGCGGCATTAACAAAATGACTGATCTGAAAGGCAAAAAGGTTGCACACACTTCTGCATCTTCCAACTCTGGCAACCTAGCTCCACGTGCGTTATTTCCAGCGAAAGGCCTAGTGCCAGATGAAGATTACAAAGTGCTTTACTCAGGTAAGCATGACCAATCGATTCTAGGCGTCTTCAATGGAGATTATGACGCAGCACCTGTGGCATCGGACGTGTACGATCGTATGGTAGCAGCAGGTCGTGTTGACGATTCTGAACTGAAGATCATCTACCGTAGCCCACGCTTCCCAACGTCTGCGTTTGGCTATGCTTACAACCTAAAACCAGAACTGGTTGAGAAGATCAACGAAGCTTTCTTTAGCTACCGCTTTACACCAGAAATGAGCGCATCGTTTAAAGGTGCCGACCGTTTCTCGCCAATCAGCTACAAAGAAGAGTGGGATGTGATTCGTGATATCGCTCATGCGACAGGTACGGCTTACACCAAAACTGGCTTGAAGAAATTGGCTGAAAAAGATGCGGCTAAACGAGCAAAGAAAAAAGCCGCTGAGCTAGCAAAACAAGCAAACAACGGCTAGTTCTTTTTTATTAGAAGACTAAGTTTTAGAAAGACTTAGTTCTTTAAAAACACCTACTTCAACTAAATATCTATGCCCTCGCGGGTAGGGCATAGATCATTCTAAAATTCGCACAAGGAAATGCAGTATGGCCGTAGCAAGCTATGAAGGAATAAAGATAAACAACCTTTTCCACGAATACGTGGCAGGCAAGCCAATCCTTAAAGGCATTAATATTGATATCGATGAGCCAGGCATCATCGCGATCATTGGTCCATCTGGTACCGGTAAAAGTACGCTTCTGCGCTGTATCAACCGACTCAACGATCCAAGCCAAGGTGAGATCATATTTGATGGCGCAGACCTGACTCAGCTAAAAGGCCAAGCGCTACGTAAACAACGTCGACATATCGGTATGGTGTTTCAAGAATATAACCTTGTCGAACGTTTAACGGTTATCGAGAACGTGTTAAGCGGCCGCTTGGGTTACATGACCGCTTGGAATGCGTGGCGTCGTAACTACTCTGCGCAAGACCTAGCAAAAGCGTTCGAGTTACTTGAATTTGTTGGCCTGCAAGACTTTGCTAACCAACGTGCCGACAGTTTGTCAGGCGGCCAAAGACAGCGTGTCGGTATCGCTCGCGCAGTAATGCAAGACCCATATATCTTATTGGCGGATGAACCAACGTCATCACTCGACCCAAAAACCGCGGTTGAGATCATGGAGTTGATGGAGACATTCGCAGAACAGAAAAACATCCCAGTGTTGGTGAATATCCACGATGTGAACTTAGCCAAGCGTTATGCCAAGCGCATCATCGGCATGTGTAACGGTAAAGTTCATTATGACGGCAGCCCTGAAGGGATCTCAGAAGAAGATCTAAAAATCATTTACGGGGGTGAGTCATGGCTGGATTAACCCCAAGTTCATCGCCAAGCGTACCGTCAAACCAGTCGCCAACGAAGCATGAAAATCCGTTCAAAACCTCATGGACTAACCGTGCAATTATCGCTGCGATAGTTGCTTATCTGTTTTACAGTTTCTCGACGTTAGGGCTGACCCTCGATCGTTTGATCATCGGTTTTGGTGAAAGTGAGCGGTTACTATCAAGAATGTTCCCGCCAGATTTCTCGCGTACTAATCTACTGCTAAGTGGCTTAGCGGAGAGCTTACAGATAGCGATCATTTCGAGTTTCTTCGGCATCATCATCTCATTGTTTCTTGGCTTACTTGCCGCAAGAAACATGATGCCTTCGATTGTATCGACACCTATTCGTGGCTTCATCGCACTGTGTCGTTCTTTCCACCCAGTGATCATCGCAATTCTATTCGTGAAAGCGGTCGGCTTTGGTGCCCTTGCGGGGATCCTGACTTTAGTATTCGCATCGATTGGTTTTATTGCCAAGCTTTTTGCTGAAGCAATTGAAGAGATCTCTTTTAAACCAGTTGAAGCGATTAAAGCAACGGGGGCGAGCTTTGTCAGCGTCATTCTGTACGCGGTTATGCCACAGGTATTTACTCGTTTCATTGGCTTTGCTAGCTACCAATTGGACTCAAACTTGCGTAACTCAACCATGGTTGGCATCGTGGGTGCGGGTGGTCTTGGCGGTACGCTTTTCTCAGCATTCCAACGTTTTGATTACGACTTTGTCGCCGCTATTTTGATCACCATTATCGCATTGATTCTTGTGGGTGAATTTCTTTCCAATATTGTTAGGAGAATCTTCTAATGACAACTGCATCTATCGATAAAGAGTGGCAGCGCTTTACACCAAACGAACGTGTGGCTCGATTTGCCGTTTACCTTAGCTTAGTGTGTGCGATTGTTTGGTCTTGGCAAACCGTTGAAGTGATTCCTGAGTTCCTATACGACGCGCCAGCCCAGTTTGCCGACATGTTCGAGCGTATGGTGCCAATGGATTACGCGTTCTATCCTGAGTCGATTCACGCAGCGATGATTGAGACACTGCACATCGCGACGTTAGGTACCTTGTTTACCTTGGTATTTGCTATCCCTTTGGCGCTGATGAACGCGCCAAATATCACTCCGAATAAAGCTTTGAATTGGATTGCTCAATTCTTTCTGGTGTCTTCACGCTCTGTGAACTCATTGGTTTGGGCTTTGTTGTTTATCGCACTATTTGGCCCCGGTGTTCTCGCAGGCATTATGGCAATTGCTATTCGCAGTATCGGCTTTGTAGGGAAGCTGTTAGCGGAAGCGATTGCTGAAGTGAACATGGGGCCTATCGAAGCTCTGCGTGCAACCGGCGCTTCTTGGATGAGTATCTTGCTTAAAGGGTATTGGCCACAAGTGATGCCCGCATTCTATTCCATCGTATTGTTCCGTTGGGACATCAATGTGCGTGAATCTGCGGTATTGGGGTTAGTAGGCGCTGGTGGTATTGGCGTGGTGCTAAACGATGCGCAGAACCTTTTTGAGTGGCAAAAAGTTTCGATGGTGTTGGTGAGTATCTTCGCAGTGGTTATCGTTGCAGAAGCAGTGGTGATCCACATCCGTAACAAACTCATATAAACATATGGTGCAATGCAGCGTGTTTTGTGTGATGTGTCAAAGTTAAGAGCTTATCTAGCATTTTGAAGCTCAAACGACCCTAGGTACTTCGGTCTACCTAGCGGTCGTTTTTTTATGTCTATTGAGTGACCTAAGACCTTGTTAGAAGTAGAAGGGCGTGACTCGTTTTAAGTGTCTAGCTTTTAACTGCCAGCAGCGCATCCACAAATTCTGCAAACCCATAGCCTCCCGGCTGCGACATCACCTTACTTGGATGATGATCTAACTTATCCCAATAATGCTTAATGTTTGCCACGCCAACGGTGAGTGGCAGTGATTCGAACATCTGTTGATCGTTCATTGAATCGCCGACATAACACGCTTGCTTGTGGATTTGTTCAAGCGATAAGCCTTTATCAGCCAGGAAACGGTGCACGGCGTTTTTCTTTGAGTGTTCGCCATACCAAGCATTGATATGAATCGAACTTGCCGTCGCGTGTGCGCCTAAAGCGTGTATTCTTTCGAGTACCGCTTGAACAGTTTCAGGATCAACAGGCTTACGGTTTTGGCCGATATCAATCGCGACCTCACACAAGCGGTAAGATTGATCCAAAGTTAGCGAGAGGTCGGGGTAACTCAACAAGATCGCTTCAACTTCTTGTTTTAGCTTTGCTTGGTTCTGACGCACTTGTTCTAGCGGTGTTTCAGATGAGAGTTGTAATGCACCATCTTGCTTCTCTAGTAAGAAGGCGCCGTTCTCTCCTAGCACTGCATCGACAGGCCAAAGCTGCGCAATATGGTCACACCAACCAGCACAAGCGCCAGTCACCGCGACCACTTTGATTCCATTGTCTCTTAGCTTTTGTAACGCAATCAAGGTTTCAGGAGGGAGTGAGCCTTGCCAAGTGAGCGTGTCATCGACGTCGGTTAATACCCATTCGATGTGCTTCCAGTTATTGCCTAGTTGGTGTTCCATCTAAAAACTCACTATTCCATTGATTGAGGTGTAGATCGAAAAAGCCAGCAACGCATGCTGGCTTTGGAATTCTTGTGCGCTTCTATTCGTCAGTGCGCTTTAACTATTAGTCGAGTTATACCAGTTTCATCTCTTGGATGATGTCTGAAGCAATTTCTGGCTTCGTGCTCGTTGGTTTCTCGTGTAAGTCTGATTTCAATTGTCCCTTACGGTTACTTAGGCCTGCTTCAAGTTTCTTGAGTGCTGAAGCGATAGCTGGATACATAACGTCATCTGTAGCTTTTGCGTTTACACGTACACCTTCGTAGTTGGTGAACACTTCAACCTGGTGTTGACCATGTTCTTTTGTGATGATGATGTCGCAGCTGATCAGTGATGGGAAATGGTTAGATATCTTCTCGAATTTACCTTCGATGTCTTTGCGTGACTCGTCGTTAATTGATACATGATGTGTTTGAACATTTATTTTCATAAATCATACCTTTCCAATGACTGTGTCATTTAAACGTAGCAAACATCGGTTAGTTTAACCAACTGCGAAATAGCACATGTGTGATTCACTTCAGTGTTATCAAATAATCTCCCTTTACTCCCTTGAAAGTCCGAAGAACTGATCGCATATTATGTTTCGTGTTTTCAATACATGTTCAAAAATACCTCACTCGCGAAGCATTCCTCTAATCTACCTTGCCAGCCTAGGTTTTATCGCCTTAACCAAACGTCAGCTCAAATACTTATTCTAGTTTAAGTTTTGTAAATCATTGCTAGTTTGATGCCGATAATGCTTTCTTTTTAAATCACTGCAGTTGATATAAAAAGTGTGGTTTATATAAAAAAGCAAAGCTCCGTGAATGCGACTATTGAATAAGGCAACTCTTGGCTGCCCTTATAGCGCCATCTGGTTTTAGCGATAGCTATTCTTCAAATTGGTAAGAAGAGGGCACCACAATGACGCCTTGTTTCGATATGTGAAAGCGTTTAGCGTCGGCAAGGTTATCAATACCGATTTGGGTGCCATCTGGCACTTTGACGTTCTTATCTATGATGCAGTTTTGAATATGGCAATTTTTCCCAATCTCAACATCTTCAAACAGAATACTATCAATCACAATCGCGGCATTACTGACTTTCACTTTCGGGAAGAAGATAGAGTTTTGCGCAGAGCCACCTTCGATCACTACGCCATTCGCTATCATCGAGTTGATGAATATTCCTTGGTTTCCTTCTACAGAAGCAATGGTGCGTGCAGGTGGCAGTTGCGGCTCGTAGGTGCGAATCGCCCAATCTGGTTGGTATAAATCTATAGGTGAGGCTGGCTTTAACAGATCCATATTAGACTGGTAGTAAGAGTCGATAGTACCGACATCTCTCCAGTACGCATCTTGGGTCACTCGGCCTTCTTCGTCGCCAAACTTATACGCGTAAACACTGTTGTTGCCGACCAATTTAGGAATAATGTCTTTACCGAAATCATGGCTTGAGTTCGGATCTTCGGCATCCGCCAGTAGCGCTTGTGTTAACACCTCTTTATCAAAGACGTAAATACCCATTGAAGCCATGCTTCGAGTCGGCCTACCGGGGACACATGCAGGGTAACGTGGCTTTTCGGTAAAGTTATTGATCTCTAGAGATTCATCTATCTCCATCACACCAAATTCTTTGGCTTCATCAATCGAAACCTCCATGCACGCTACGGTTAGATCGGCCTCGTTCTTTTTATGTTGCTTGAGCATTGGCGCGTAATCCATGCGATAGATATGGTCGCCTGATAACACCACTACATGCTTAGCTTCGCTACGAGAAAGCAGATACAAGTTTTGATAAATCGCATCGGCAGTACCGCTATACCAACTATCACCTGTACGCATTTGTGGGGGGACATTGGTGATGTATTCGCCGAGCTCGGGGTTAAGCACCGACCAACCATCTCTTAAATGTTTTTGTAAAGAGTGAGACTTGTACTGAGTCAGCACCAAAATTTGGCGCAGCCCAGAGTGTAAGCAGTTCGCGAGCGTGAAATCGATGATTCGATATTTACCGCCAAAAGGTACCGCAGGTTTTGCACGGTTATCGGTAAGGGGAGAAAGCCGAGAGCCTACACCGCCGGCCAGAACGATTGTTAGAGTGTCTTGCATAGTCAGAACCTCAATGTATTTATGATTATGAACATAGACTTGCAAGCACTAAGCCAAATGTAACTCATTGAATATTAAACGAGGTGAGAGTGATTATTGTGGAAGTGCACCAAATTGATGCGTACGAGATATTGGCTTGCTCTATTTTGATCCAAATAGACCCGGGCAAGGTGAAGGGGTTAAATTAACAAAATGACGCACGGGAAAGTTGCATTACAAAACTGTCAATAAAATGAAGCGATAAAGTGATCAAGTCGATGCAAATTTACATAAGTTCTCACAAGTTTTCACAAATTGATTTCCATCAATAAAGTAGGGTTATTATATGCTACCTTGCACGCAAAATAAGAAATGATTACTCATTCACCAATAACGATTAAGCCCTCAAAAGGAAATTATAATGAAAAAAACAGTATGTGGTATTGCGGTTGTTGCGGCTCTTATGTCAACTAGTGCTTTTGCTCATAAAGAAGGTGATTTCATCATCCGTGCTGGTGCCGCAATAGTGTCTCCTAACGATAGCAGTGGAGATGTTTTGGAGACATCGGGTTCAAAATTTGGTGTGGATTCAAACACCCAACTTGGATTGACATTTGGCTACATGTTTACAGACAACATCAGTCTCGAGATTCTTGCAGCGACGCCGTTCTCCCATA
Organism: Vibrio sp. 10N.222.54.E6; assembly: GCF_041473955.1. NCBI lineage: Bacteria > Pseudomonadati > Pseudomonadota > Gammaproteobacteria > Vibrionales > Vibrionaceae > Vibrio > Vibrio sp. 10N.222.54.E6. Next base: position 70,749 of record NZ_JBFRTD010000003.1, read on the forward strand.
CAATTTCTACAAACCATGGTGGTTTAGGTGATATCGCCGAGACAAAACATTTACCACCAACGTTGATGGTTCAGTACTACTTCGGCGAAGCAAACAGCAAGTTCCGTCCTTACGTAGGTGCTGGTATTAACTACACCGTATTCTTTGACGAAGAGCTTAATGGTGCGGCTAAAGATGCTGGTTTAAGTGACTTGTCCCTTGATGATTCGTGGGGACTGGCTGCGAATGTTGGTATGGATTACATGATCAACGACGACTGGTTTTTAAACGCATCCGTCTGGTACGCAGACATCGATACTACAGCCAAGTACAAGGCTGGTGGGAAACAGTACTCAACAGACGTTGATATTGATCCATGGGTATTCATGATTGGTGGTGGTTACAACTTCTAATCAACATCTTTAGTTTGTTAAAAGCGCTCAAGCACCAGCCAGCTTGGGCGCTTTTTTCTTTTGATCAACAACGTCACAAACAACGCAAGCAAATCATACATGAATAAAAATTGATGTGGCGATTGCAATCATCGTTACCACCAAAACGAAAGCGCCACTACTTGTTAAGCAGTGGCGTTTTTTTAGTTCATCGCTTATTTAATAGCGATAGCAAAGGCCTATGGCTGTTGCTTAGTTGGTGCTAGAGCAATCTCACGGATACATACATTCTGTGGTTGTTGGTAAGCGTACGATACCGCGCGAGCAATATCGTCAGCAGCCAATACGCCGCCCATGTCTTCTTTCCAAGAATCGTAACCGTCTTTGATCTCTTGAGATGTTGTGTGAGACAGAAGTTCAGTCTCTACAGCACCCGGTGCGATAGTGGTAACACGAACATTTGAAGCAGCAACTTCTTCACGAACGTTCTCAGAAATAGCGTGTACCGCGAATTTAGTACCACAGTAAGCTGCGTGGCTTGGGAATGTTTTCTTACCCGCAATTGAGCTGATGTTGATGATAGTACCTGTGTTGCGTTCCATCATAGGAGCAAGTACAGATTGCATGCCGTTTAGCAGACCAATCACGTTTACATCGAACATTGTCTTCCACTCTTGAGCGTCTTGAGTATCAATTTGACCAAGAAGCATTGCACCAGCGTTGTTGATAAGTGCATCTACAGGGCCAAATTTCTCTTCACCTAGTGCGATTGCTGCATCAAAAGACGCTTTGTCTGTTACGTCTACTTTTACTGATAGAGAGTTTGGTAGGTTCAACGCTTCAAGGCGGTCAATACGACGAGCTAAAAGTAGTAGAGGGTGACCTTCATCGCTTAGACGACGAGCGATTGCTTCACCAATACCAGAGCTTGCACCTGTAATTACGATTAGTTTTTTCATTTTATTTCCTCTGTACTTTTATTGCGTCGGTTGGCTACGACGTATTGTTTAAGTGCATTCGAATCAAGTGCTTGTTGCCTTGCTTCGTTGCGATGGAGGTATATTAAGGAAAATAGCATTGTTGATATATAGCGCTTTACTTGAAACACTGTTGCCGTGATGCAACAATAAAAGCGTCTATCTCATAACTTCATTAGTAAGCTGGCGACTATGCTCAATCAAATTAACCTGTCTGATATTCGCTCCTTCGTTCTTATCGCTCGTTTAGGTAATTTCACCAAAGCGGCGGAGGAGTTAGATGTTTCACGCTCCCACGTATCACGCCAAGTGAGTAGCCTAGAAAAGCAGATGGGTGTGACACTGTTTATCCGCACCACTCGAACTTTAAGACTGACGCATGCAGGGCAAGATCTGTACGCGAGATGTGAACAAGCCTTAGATAATATAGACCAAGCTCTGATTGCTGCTGTCGACGATGTCGAAGAGGTGCGCGGCGACATAAAAGTAAACTGTGTCGGAGGGTATCTTGGTGAGGTGATCATCGCGGATCTGGTCAATGAATTTATGCAGCTTTACCCAGACATCAGCATCAGTCTTGATTTCAGTAGTAACCGAGTCGATTTGATTGAAGATGCGTTTGATATCGCTTTTCGTATGGGGAGTCTTGAAGATGCGGGCTTTATCGCTAGAAAGCTATTGGATATTGAAATGGGAACACTCGCGAGCCCAGAATATTTTGCTCGCAAAGGAAAGCCAAACCATCCTAAAGATCTCATCCACCATGATTGCTTAACGGGCTCGGTGCGTAAATGGAGCTTTCAAGCTTTGGATGACACTAAGAAAACAGTCGATGTGCATGTGACGGGTAGGCTGCAATGTAAGAATGGCCGAGTGTTGGTACAGGGCGCGAAGTCGGGCAATGGGATTATTCGTGTTCCAACCATCTATTGCTTACAAGAGCTCAACGAAGGGCAACTGGTGCAGGTGTTTGATGAGTGGGTAGTGCCGAAAGTGGACTTTTCAGCGATATACCATCGAGACCGCTATCAACCGAGCCGAATTCGAACCTTCATTGATTTTGTAAAAGGCCGTTTTGAGCAAATGCCAGTCAGCTAAATAGTGCGTGCTGTCCATTATTTGGAGTAGAGCGGATTAGCGTGGGCTTACATCTCGTCGATTTCGTTTTGTAGGTTTTCCAACTGCTCTAGAATCAACAAAAACTTCTCGCCGAACGGCGTCACTTGGTATTCAACTCTTGGTGGAAGTTCGTTGAACATCTGCTTATCCAAAATCCCAAACTCCACATTTCGCTTCAAGCATTCATTCAATACCTTGGTCGATAACCCTTCGACCGAGCGCACCATTTCACCAGGGCGATTAATGCCATTTGCCAGTAATTGGTAAACCGTTAGCGACCATTTACAGCCGTAGATGGTTTCTACCATGCGAGCTGAGCGCTCTGGTGCTGATTTTCTTGAAAAAAAGTTTTCCTGATTTTTCATAAAGATGTACCAATAAGTACCTACCTAACCGATTTGTACTTACTATTCATAGTGTTAGTTCAAAGCCTAAGATTACCACGTTCACATGACTTAGGAGATAACAAAATGAACTTCACTAAAAAAGGTATTGCAGTCGTAATCGGTGGCACAAGTGGTATGGGCTTTGAAACAGCGAAGCAGTTAGTCGCTCAAAACATCCATGTACTGGTTGTCGGCAATAACCCAACTAAGTTAGATAAAGCGGTGTCAGAACTTCAATCACTAGGCCACGCTTCTGGTTGGCAAGCTAACCTTTATGATGATGCGAGTGTGTCTCGCCTTATTGCGCATTTAGAGTCGCTCGAAGAAGGTATTGGTTACCTTGTTAATGCTGCAGGTTACTTCAACCCTAAAGCGTTTATCGAGCACCAAGAATCTGATTACGAGCAATACATGCAGCTTAATAAAGCAACCTTCTTCATTACTCAAGCGATAAGCAAGTTGATGATCAAGAATGGCGGCGGCAGTGTGGTTAACGTTGGTTCTATGTGGGGTAAGCAAGCAATCAAAGCGACGCCATCTTCTGCCTATTCAATGGCTAAAGCAGGCCTGCACGCATTAACACAACACATGGCAATGGAACTGGCTGAGCATAACATTCGCGTGAATGCGGTTTCCCCGGCTGTGGTTAAAACACCGATTTACGAATCTTTCATCAAACCTGAAGAAGTGGATCAAGCGCTAGAAGGTTTCAACGCATTCCACCCAATTGGTCGAGTAGGTCTGCCGAAAGACATCGCCAATAGCATCTCTTTCTTACTGTCAGACAGTGCTGATTGGGTCACGGGTGCAATCTGGGATGTTGATGGCGGTGTGATCGCTGGCCGCAATTAATCAGGCTTCTTTTCAGGAGGCTGTCGCGTAGGAAAATAGCAGCGAGATGGCCTCCTTGATGAGTATTCGCGTAGAATAGAAACGAGAAAGACAACAATAATAATTAAAACGATAACAAGAGTAAGGTCGCCATTATGTTCAACATGGACTTTTCAAAGAGACTGGTTATAGAAACCGAGACATTAGATTGGATCGCGAGCCCTGCCAAAGGGGTATGGCGTAAGCCGCTAGAAAGAGAAGAGAAAGAGTCGGGCCACACAACCAGTGTTGTGAAGTACGATCCTGAATCTTCGTTTTCTGAGCACCCGCATCCGCAAGGCGAAGAAATCTTCGTGTTAGACGGTGTTTTCTCTGATGAAACTGGAGATTTCCCTGCCGGTACTTATATCCGTAATCCCCCGGGCAGTGCGCATTCTCCATCAAGCAAAAATGGCTGCACGATCTTGGTGAAGCTCAACCAGTTTGATGCGAGAGACTTAACTCAAGTTCGCATTAATACGCTAGAAACGGAATGGCTTCCGGGTATTGGTGGTTTACAAGTGATGCCACTGCATGAATTCGAACACGAGCATGTCGCGTTAGTGAAATGGCCCGTTGGTGAGCGCTTTCAGCCACACCGTCATTTTGGTGGTGAAGAGATCTTTGTGTTGTCAGGCACTTTTAAAGATGAACATGGCGAGTATCCAAAACACACATGGATGCGTAGCCCTCATATGAGCGAGCATTTCCCTTATGTGGAAGAAGAGACGGTTATCCTAGTGAAAACGGGTCACCTGCCATTGGATTAAAGGAATGCTCAATATAAAGATGAGAAAGCCGCATTGTTTTGAACAAGCGGCTTTTTTAGTTTTTATATATGAGCTGACTAGTAAGCGACACCAATACGTTGGCGTGGGAACTTGCCAGCTTCTAGTTCATCAATCATCGCGATAGCGTAGTCGCTGACGGATATTTTGCTGTTGCCATCTTCGTCAGTGAGCAGTTGATCACCACCTGTGCGGTAGGCTGATAGCTTATCGCCCGGGAAGATTTCCGCAGCAGGGCTAACGAATGTCCAGTTAACCTTTTCATTAGATTGTTTGAACATTTCAAGGGCTTCTCCTTGTGCTAGCGCTTCGTTTTTGTAGTCCGCAGGGAAGTCAGGAACGGTAACTAACGGTACGTTTGGCGCCACTTCTAATGAGCCTGCACCTCCTACCCAAAGTAGACGTTCGATGTCAATGCTTGGCAATGTATCAAGTAACTTAGCTGCTGTGTTTTTTACGATGTCGTGATTGCCTAGAGCGCGTCCACCAATCGAAGCAATTACCGCATCAACGCCTGAGAAAGCGGTCGCTAGACTTGCCGCTTCATCTTGTAAATCAAATGAACGAACTTCAACATCGCTGATTTTTACGCGGCTTGCATCTCTTACAACAGCAACAACTTCGTGTCCGCGAGATTGAGCTTCTTGAGCGATGTGACTACCAATCCAACCTGATGCGCCTAATACTGCAATTTTCATAATGTCTCTCCAATTATCTAATTTATTGAGTCTGTTTCTCGACAGCCATTGCAGTCTAATAGCTCACTAGGTTGCGATAAATATCGTAAAATGATGTAGATTGTATCTATACAGTTATCTAATAGGCTTGGTTAAGTCGGCAAGGGAGAGTGTGATGGACAGGTTGACGGCGATGCGTAGCTTTGTTGAAGTCGCAAATTGCGCCAGTTTTACTCAAGCAGCAGAGCATTTGGACATGAGCCGTTTACAGGTTTCACGGCATGTTCAAGAGATCGAAGGGTGGTTAAAACAAAGGTTACTGCACAGAACTACTCGTAAGGTCAGTTTGACAGCGGCAGGAGAGATTGCGCTGCGACGTTGCGAGAAGATACTCCATGAAACCGCAGAGCTAGAAGTCACTTCACTCAATCAAACCGACGATCTTTCAGGGGTAATTCGAATTGCAGCGCCGATTGGTTTAACTCAAAATATGCTGTTGGATGTGGTTGAGCAATTCACAGAGCGTCACCCTAATATCACGGTCGAGTTGTTTGCCTCAGACCGTTTTGCGCAGCTGGTGGATGAGAGAATAGATATTGCCCTTCGCTATACTGACCAACCTGACGATAGTTTGATTGCTCGAAAGCTCATGGACATTGATTCAGTGGTGTGTGCCTCTCAAGTCTACCTAGACAAGTACGGAGAACCTGAAACGGTCGAAGCACTTCGACAGCATAACTGCTTTCGCCATTTGAGTGTTTCTAAGTGGGATTTCGTTAAGGATAACCAGCACTATTCGGTTGAGGTGTCTGGCACTATCAAGGCTAACGATGTTGGGGTATTAACTCGCGCCGCACAGCATGGAAAAGGGATTGTTCGCTTACCTTGTGATTTAGCCAATCCGTTGATTGCAGAAGGGAAATTGAAACGAATATTGGATGACTTTGTTTCACCCTGCAGTGTGCTTTGGGCGGTGTATCTGTCTCGCAGTTATCAGCTGCCTGTTGTTCGTCAGTTCATTGATTTTGCAGCAGAAGTTTGGTCTAGCGATATTAAGTCTGGTGATGTTTGAGCTTATATATCTTAAGTACACAAGTACACAAGTACACAAGTACACAAGGCATAAGCAAACAAATACAAAAATCCGATATCAAAGGTGATATCGGATTTGAACTCAATAATTCAGAGTTCCACACGCTCTCCTCTCACGAAGTCTTTACACGTATCTGTGTACCGATAATCGGGTGTTTATCGCCTTATCGTTGATGTCAGGTAAAGGCTGATACAAGTTTCTAGTAATGTCGGATAATACTTGGTCGTAAACTTGCGATACGACGCTAGAAATATCACTGGTTAATTCGTATAAGCTATCTGTCGGTTGGGTTAATTCGTTGCTCGATGCGATTTCTGCGAGTGCATGCATCGCTCGAGTGCAAACTGGTGATCCACTGCTAATAGGGCAGATAATTGATAATTGGTTGAGTTTACGGTGAGTCTGAGATGCATAGAATTTGAATCTCGCATACTCCTCAGGTATTTCCGTATTCGACTTTTCTATCCCAGGGATGGCCATTCTCAACTTGGTAAGGATCTCCATACAATCTAAGATCTGTTGCCAGTTCATGTGGTACTCACGGCTCATGTCTTCTCGTTCTGATTGAATCAGCCAGATGATCATCACTTCATCCATCAAGAACATGCTGTGACGAATCGTTTTTCCATGAATCGATTGATTACGTACTAAGCTACGGTTTTGCCAGTCATTGTGCATAGCGATGAGTTTGAGGTGATAAATGCGATACATCGGACGGCTGTCAAACGACACATGAGATTGAAGCAGTTCAGATACCTCAAGTATGTTGTCGTAAATCTGATTCACTTTTCGAATTGAGTCGCTCGTCAATTGATACGCCAGAGCATAATGCGTTGCCGCGCGATGTTTGCGTGATAGCAACAATAACTGTCTGAGTAGAACTAAGGTTTCAAACCGGTGTGATAGCGCTGTTTGTCTCTTCTTTGAGAAATGAAACAGCGCTGCAAGTACTAATAGGGATAAACCCACTGAAATAACGACCAACATATTCAACTCCTAATATCTGAATACCTACTTAGTGGTAGTTCACGATTTGTGCCAAAATTGATAAACATTATATTTCAACGACTTATATTTTAAGCCCGCTTGTGGATGACCAATACTGGTGCATCACCTCACCATTCGAGTGAGTGCGATAGAAGAGGTTAGAGGTTTTTATAGTTTCTAGACTTTGCTATGGCTGAAGCATAAATAGCTACAATCTGGCTAACCTCTTATGCAAGGTTAGTCAGATTGGGTTACACAGAGATGTACATTCAGTGAGTAGATAGTGAAGGTATGACTAAAGATTTACGGCGAATGTACCACTGAGAAGACAGATAACCGCGAAGCTCGTTTAGGTCGATAGCCCAATAGCTCAATAAGTCTATCGATCCAGAAATCAATAGCTAGATAAATCAATAGCGCGATAAGTCGATCACTTTATTGCATAGCTTACTCAAAGCCAGTTGATCATGGCTGATCAAAATTAGGCCGCAGTTAGCTTCTTTCGATACTTCAACAATCAGCTTTAGCGTTTGGGCTGCTGTGATGGGGTCTAATCGTGATGAGGGTTCATCTGCAATTAACAGTTTTGGGCTCATCAGTAGCGCTCGTAAAATCGCAAACCTCTGCAATTCTCCTCCGGATACTTGGCTTGATGGACGTTCAAGCAAAGCAGAGTTAAGGCTCAATCTATCTAGAAGTACGGGTATCTTGGAGCGATTTAGCTTGTGAAGCGCACATAAGTCATTAAGTAACGTTTTTAGTGTTGTGTGAGGGGAGTGCGCACTGGGTGGATCTTGGTAAAGCTTGAGGCGTTGTCCTTTTTCGATTTTTTGAAGCCAGTCGATATTGCCGGAAAAGTCGTGATGCAACCCTAGTAAAGTATCGGCGAGAGAAGATTTCCCGCATCCGCTGTCACCATAAACTCCCAGTATTTCACCTTGTGATAATGAGAACGTGAGATCTGAAAAGAGTGTTCTTTGATCGCGGTAAATCGCTAAACTTTCAACTTCAAGCAATGGCTTCTGCCCGCTTTGTATACCAACCTCTGAGGGAGTAGCGTGACTATTTGATTCATTTGAAGGTTGCGAGGAAGTTGGCTGATCAAGATACCAATACTCAGGTTGCGCTTGTATTAGCGCTTTTGTGTAGGCCGCTTGTGGCTGATCTAAAATGGCTTTAGCGTCTCCCCTTTCAACAATTGCCCCTTCTTTCATGACAATGATGTCACCACCTAACATTTTAGCCAGCTTAATGTCGTGAGTGATGGTGAGCAGGCCACCGGGTTTGCCATTTTCAAGTTGTTGGCAGTGAGAAAGGAGAAGTTGCCCAACGTGATCACGTCGGCTTTCGTCTAAGCCTTTTGTGGGTTCATCGGCAATTAACAGTTTGCCTCCAGCTTGTGTCGCACATAAGTACGCAGCACGTTGCGCCATTCCGCCCGAGAGTTCAAATGGGTGTTTATCTCCATCTTTGCCCAGATCCATTTGTTGAAGTGCATGATGGGTGAGTGTGTCACTCTGGGAACGACCTTCGTTTAAAACCAGCTTATGAACTTCGCTTATCTGCGATCCTATAGTCCGAAGCGGATTGAGTGCTAACCAAGGTTCTTGAGGTAGCAAAGCTATTTCTTTGCCCCAAAACCGTTCTCGATTTAAAGGGTTAAGCTCATCAAACAAAGTAATGTCGCCCTCTGGTTTTAAGGCATCAGGTAATGTGCCGGCGATAGCTGCCGCGATTAGGCTTTTCCCCGCGCCTGTTTCTCCCAAAATGGTGAGCGGACGCTGCGGATATAAATCTAAACTTAAGCTCTGGACTAAGGTTTGAGTATCAGTTTGAATCGACAGGTTTTCAATTTTTAACATTGCGTTCATGCTGCTACTCCGTTATCCGCTTGTTTGCCTAGTTGGGGTTTTTCTTGTTTAGCTCCCGGTTCATTATGCGTATGGTTTTTTGAGGATTGCGTGTGACGTTTTCCTTGAGCTAATAAATGAAAGCTTAATACCAGAAGAAAAACGGTCAGTACCGGTTGAATCAAAACCCAAGGGGCTTGGTGGTAGTAACGGAATAGTTCAACCATCATTAAGCCGAGTTCAGCTTCTGGCGGCTTGAGCCCAACATGCAGAAAGCCTAAAGACGCGAGTGCCAGTATTGAATTACCCGTACCAAAACAGAACAGGGTGAATAAATCATTTCGGCAATCTGGCCATAAGTGACGCTTGAATATATACCAGTGGTTGAACCCATAAAGCCGAGAGGCTTCTACTGCAGGTGACTGAATGAGTGACAACGTTCGGTTGCGTGACACGCGGAAAAAATCCACCCACAGCATGAGCGATATGGCGATATATAGAATGAGGAATGATCCAGGAACCATTGCCGCAAAAAGTAAAACAAGAATTAAGCCGGGCATGGCGAGTATCATGTTCACGTTGAATGAAAAGATTTTATCCCACCATCCTTGTTTCCAACCAGCGATTACTCCCATTGACGTCCCTAACAACGCAGCGGTAGTAATACTTATTAATGCCATGGAAAGTGAGGTGCTGATGGCGTGGCTTAATCTTGCCAAATTACTGCGTCCAAAATGGTCTCTGCCTAAAGGTTCTTCGACAGAAGGCGTTGTGAATGCAAGGTCTAAATTTTGCTTGGCAATATCACCTTGATAGACAGTCCGTTCTAGCATGACTAGGCATAATAAGGCGGCTAAGATAATCAGACCTAACCATTGCGGCTTTGTTAAATTCATACGATCTTAACCTTCTTTTTTTCGGGTTCTGCTTGTTGTTTATTAGGTGCAAATTTTGAAAATAAAGCAGAGGGTTTATTCGCGCGTTGCCTTGGATCCAATTGGTAGTTAACAAGATCGACTAAGGTATTGATGACCACAAATAGAAGCCCCATCAGCAGAGCAGAACCTTGAATCATTGGTATATCTCTACGGAAAATCGCATGCGCTAACGCGTGACCAATACCCGGCCAAGAGAATAATGACTCGATCATAATGATCCCTTCAATTAACCCGGTTGCTTGAACACCAACAAAAGTAATAACAGGTAAAGCGATGTGTTTATGAGCGTGATGCTGAAAAGCTTGCGCCTCACTGAGTCCTTTTAAACGAGCGAATAAAAAGTGCGGTGCTGTGATGGCATCGTGAGTGGCGTTTCTTATAAGACGACTAGACATTGCAGCCAGCGATAGTGCCAAGGCGAGGGCGGGCAAAATGATAAACTCGACTCGACCAAAGCCTGCCACAGGAAGCCAATTCAGCTGTAACGCAAATATAATCACCAAGGCCAAACCTATTAAAAATACAGGCTGAGCTCTTAAGATGATGGAACCTAATAGCGAGAAATGGTCTGCAAAAGAGTCGGTCCGTTTTCCACAATAAATACCGATTGGGATGGCAATGAGAAGAGAAATGACGGTCGCGACGACTGCCAATAAAATGGAATGCCCGAGCTGGTGGCTGATTTCATCAATGACGGGGGTGCCACTAATCAATGATGTTCCCAAATCAAAATGGAGAAGATCCCATAGCCATTCGAGGTATAGCTGCAAGCCCGAACGATCAAGCCCTAGCTCTTGATAAACCGCTTGTGCCGCATCCGCATCCACATAATCATACCCATAGCGACCCGCTGCAATTCGAAAAGCAAAGTCGCCGGGTAACAAGCGCATTAAAATGAAAGTGAGTGTTCCGATACTCCAAGCCACAAAGCCGGCTTGGAGTACTCTTCGGATTAAGATATTAATCATTAATCGTCATCTCTGAGATGCGATAGTTGATTTCAAATGGGTCAAATGAGAAGTGGTTAACACGTTCATTCACCGCGACTAATTGAGTGTAGAAAGTCACAGGAATCAGCGGCATTTCTTCCGCTAATATGGATGAAGCCTCTTGAGTCATTAGATTATATTGCTCTTGGTTTGGTTCAACCGATAGACGTTGAAGTAAGCTGCTGAACTCATCAGAAGACCAGTTCATTGGTCCCCAGTCACTGCCTTTATGGCTAGCAAAATCTCGCATCAGTAAGGCTAGGGGATCCGCCGTAGTGCCAAAATTACGCGCCACGAGCGCCATTTCTAATGTGCCGTCTTTGTGCTTTGATGGAATTGCACTTGAGTTATCGATAGAAACATTCACTTGAATGCCGACTTCTTTAAGCTGAGCTTGAATCGCGGTAGCTACGATAGGCAGCTCTGGTCTGTCTGAGTAGGTAGTTAAAGTAATATCGAATGTTTTGCCTTCTCGCGAAAGGAGACCTTCCTCATTTTCCTGCCAACCTTGCCCTGCAAGTAATGTTTTCGCTTGGTCGATATTGCGCTGAGTTTGCTCAAGGTTATTGATGTGCCATGCGCCAAGAGAAGGGGCAAACAGTTGATAGGCTTCAGAGCCTGGAACGCGGACAATTTGTTTTGAAATACCCGTTCGGTCCAAAGCTAGACTGATAGCTTGACGCACATCTGAATGATTCAAAAGTGGGTGTTCATTATTCAACTTAATTAGGATCGTTCTTGGGATGGACTCCATCACCAATTCAACATTCTTTGCTGACTCAAGCAGGTCGATACTGGCTGGGTCGAGTGTGTAAACCAGATCGGCTTGACCGGTTTGTGCTAACAAAGCACGGCTTTCAGAGCGATGACCTGCAAGGTAGTGAACATGTTCAATCGAGGCTTTTGTGCCCCAGTAGTCAGCATTTTTGACAACATGCGCTTTATGAGGAGCTTGTAACTCTTGGATTTTATAAGGACCTGTACCACTCAGTTGTGCAACATTTCCTTGTTGATCAAACGAACTTGGTGCTGCAATCGCTGCTGTGTAATGAGCTAACACTGCCAGCAATGGTCGATAAGGTTGAGATAGTTCTATCACTAGAAGGTTGTCTGAAGCTGATACCTCTTTGATAGGTACACGCTTTAATACGCCAGGTTTTTTTAAAGCGTGAGAAAGAGAAGTTTGAACAGCTTGCGCGGTAAGCGGGGAGCCATCGTGGAACACAACGTCTGGGCGCAATGTGAATTCCCAGCGTAAATTGTTTGCGTTAGTTGTCCATTCTTTCGCTAATAAAGGGGTGACGTTGCCTGACTTATCGATAGCAGTAAGCGCTTCAACGACTTGTAACCGTGTAAATAAATAGCCGTTTTTAGATAAATCTTGGTCGGTAAATTCAAAGGGGCCAGAAATGTTTAGCGTTGTTGGTTGTGTTTCTTTTGATGGTAAAAATATCCATATGAGTAGTGCACTGATGGAAAGTAACGCCAGTGCGGCAAGCTTTTTCATGCTTTTGTCCTAGTTATGAGTAATTATTTGCGATGTTATAACATAACAATTGCGTGTTGTTAATGATAATAGTTGCTAATTGGCTCGGTTTTTTATCGGACGTGAGTATGAAAAAAGCCCCACTTAAATCAGTGAGGCTCTAATTTTTGTATGCGGTTCTGATTCTAACAGGCTTTATTGGACGGTATCAGTCAGCTGTAAAAGCTGTTTGAGTGACAGTCACTATGCCCTGTTTAAAATAAGCTTGGCTCCATTGGTGAGCCTAGATCTGTTTAGGTCAATGCGCTTGAGTTAATATCGGGATACTAAGCATTAAGCATTAAGCATTAAATATTAAACATTAAGCCAGTTTTAGGTCGAACTCAGTGCGGTACATCACCATATCTTCAATGGTCAGTACAGGCATGTTGTGCATTTTACCGAAAGCAACGATCTCTGGCGCTTTTGCCATCGTGCCGTCTGGGTTGGTAACTTCACACAGTACACCTGCCGATTGAAGACCTGCCATTTGCATTAGATCCACAGTACCTTCTGTGTGACCGCGGCGAGCCAGTACACCACCTTTACGCGCACGTAATGGGAATACGTGGCCAGGGCGAGCTAGGTCAGTAGGTTTAGCCGTTGGGTTTGCAGCTGTCTTGATCGTTGTTACACGGTCAGCGGCAGAAACACCTGTTGTTACGCCGACTTTTGCTTCGATAGTAACGGTAAACGCAGTTTGGTTTGCGCTGTTGTTATCAACAACCATAGGTGGAAGTTCGAGTTGGTTTGCTTGCTCGTCTGTTAAGCATAAGCACACAATACCGCTGCATTCTCGGATCATAAGCGCCATTTGAGCATTCGTTAGGTGTTCTACTGAGTAGATGATGTCGCCTTCGTTCTCACGATCTTCATCGTCAAGTAGAAGCACGCCACGACCTTCGCGCAGAGCTTGCAGTGCGTTTTCAACGCGAGTGATTGGTTCGCCAAATTCGGCAAGTAGTGAAGACTGATTCATGGTTAAACTCCTAAAATATCACCAGAATCAGGGCTGTATGAGGGATCTCAACCGAGCACAACAAAGCAGACTCATTACAAGTCGACTTGTACCAATCGTAGTAAACAACTGGTCATTCTAGCTGGTTAAAACCCTTGATAACGGCGTTAAAATTTTTGACTGTAGAATAACTACTTATCGAAAAATTTTGCCTTGTTCTCAAGCGTTTTTCCTGCGCTATCTCTGATCATTTATTTACTGTGATTGGTATTAGCTCATTATGGTTTTATCCAAAACGAAATGCACCCGTCTAAGTTGGAGGCATGAACCTAATAAATAGGTACACCTTTCCAAGTTAAACGAGTGTGTTTTCATTCTCTCTCATCCGGACTATGACCGTCGGCTCTGGCATCTCACCAGATCTGCTGACCTCGACGAATCGAGCGCTCGCGGGCTTATCTTTAGATTTTGCTAAGGACATACCGCCGGTGGGGAATTTCGCCCCGCCCTGAGAATAAAAATTAATAATCTATTTTGCTTTGAAAGCAGACCAGATGGTAATCCTTTCAATAGTGGATTTAAAGGACTGACAGCAAAGTTTTTCAGATTCCGGCCTTATAGTCGGGTAAGTGTTCACTTTATCAGCAGAACGTGTCCGGCAGTCTTTAGTGGGATAAGACCTTTGAATCAGCTGGTTTGAGTGGTCTTTGTTGCTCTATGAACATAAGTGGATGTCGAACATTGTTGATGCTGGCGTGGCTGTTCACCGAATCAATACTCAAGAGGTTCATCAATCGAACATTGTTAGACCATGACGGCTTAATGACCGTTTTGACATAAAATTGATATTGGCAGTGCTAAGCTGCGCTAGCATCCATCCACTTTATCCAAAAGATTTTAGTCATGACATCTCCGTTCTCTAACAAATCCAAAGGCTTATTACTGCTCGTTTTAAGTTTGTCTTCTCTCGTACCGTTTTTGATCTTTGGATCTAATTTTGACCTTGGGGCTGCGGTTTCGCCTTTCCAAGGCGCCTTCATAACGTTTGTGACTTACTCGGCGGGTAATCAAGGATTCTTGGTAACGCTAGCTGTTTTGTCTTTGGTATTGCTCAAGATGAAATTTTCCAAAGCTAAGCTCGTCAGCCTTTGTCTGCAGCTCGGCTTGTTGTTGGTTCTCAGCTTTGCAGCAAAAACTTTCTTAAAGCATTCTACAGAAAGCCCGCGTCCTTATTCTGAGTATTTGGTGACGCAAGAAGTCGTTGAAATGCCAGAGCTGTTTTACGAACTGCCATTGCTAGAAAAGAACGCAGCGATTGCATCTGTGCAAGACAAGGTGAGTGAGTGGCGAACACGTCATTGGCTAGGTGAGACTGACTATTCTTTCCCATCTGGGCACATGATTTTCGTTGGCGTGTGTCTGGCGTTCTTTGGCGGCTTGTTCCTAGAAGCGAAACGTTTTTACTTAGTCGGCGGTTTGCTAGTTTGGGCTGGTGGCGTTGCTTATAGTCGTGTTTGGCTTGGTATGCACCGCCCTGAAGACTTAGCTGCGTCTATCGCCTTTGCCGGTTTGATTTACCTATTGGTGCCACTGATTCCGACGCAAAGAATAGAACTTTTGTTACCGATGTTTCTAAGAGATCGCAAATGAGTAATAAACTTGCCTAGAAGAGCTCTGGTGGGGCTTTTGAAAGAGAGGAATAAAAAACCGCCTTCGGAGAAGGCGGCTATTTTAAACGATGACTGCTATTGAAAAACTATAGACGCTATTTGAAACCATAACCGCGACACACTACAAGTTTCATTTTAACTAACTGTTTTAGTATGAATTAACGCAGTTTAAACATACCAACCATTGATGCCAGTCGTTCGTTTACTTGGGAGATATTGTTGGTTTGCACCAAAGCTTGATCTCCATTTTTGTTGAGTTCATTTACAATGTCACTCAGAGCCACCATGTTACGACTAATTTCCTGAGTTACGCTGCTTTGCTCTTCTGCGGCCGTTGCAATTTGAATGCTTAGGTCATTGATACCCGTTACTTGTGACGTTAGCTCATTTAAGCTGCTGCCCACTTTCTCTGTGTTATTAAATGTTTCGTCACAAGTCCCTTTCGTCTTATTCATAGACTCTTCAACATTCTTGTTCACTGAAAGCAAACGAGTCAGCGCTTGTTCAATCTGTTGTGTACTCGCTTGTGTTCGACTCGCTAAGGCTCTCACTTCATCAGCTACTACTGCAAACCCACGACCTTGCTCGCCCGCTCGTGCGGCTTCAATCGCTGCATTTAACGCAAGGAGATTGGTCTGTTCAGCGATTTCACCAATCACTGTCAAAATATCACTGATCCCTTTAGTTTCTTGGCTCATGCTTTCTAGGTTCGATGATGTGTTCTCTATCTCAGAAACTAGTGCATTAACCTTCATTTGTGCATCACCGACAGCATTGAGTGATTGCTCCCCGATATCCGACGCGACTTTAGTTGATTGCGCCGTTTCACCTGCATTTTGGGCAACGGCGTCAGCTGTTGAACTCATTTCTTCAATGGCAGTGACAATTTGTTCAGTTTCTTGCACGTGCTGATTCAAAATGTGGTTATTTTCATCTGATTTATGTTCAAGTTGCTGCACATTTTCTTTCAGTTCAGACGATGCTGCGTCAATCTTTAGCATCAAGTCTTGTATATGCTCGATGAATTGGTTTACACCAGATGCGATTTGCCCTAAATCATCGTGTTTCTTTACTTCGAGTCTCTGAGTTAAATCACCATCACCATTTGATAGCCCTGTAATGGTTCCTTTCAACGCTAGGATGGGTTTGTAAAGAATATTGAGAATGAATAACGTGGCAACTACGCTGATCAATAGGTAGACAATCGTGATCATAATTGCTTGCTGCTGAGCGACTTCTAGCGCTGCGAATACGACGCTTTTGTCTAATCCAACAAGTAGGTACCACTCTTTGTCACCATAGCTAACCGCATGGCTGAACATCACTTTCTCAACGCTGTTGATACTATAATTAACGATTGTGCTTTCTGAATTTTGTGCTTTTTTTGCAACGTCTTTCAAAGAAGCGTAATCCGTTAATTTAGTGCCCACTTTAACCACACTGGATGTGCTAGCCAGCACCGTCATGTCATTGGTCATCATCATCGAAATAGCACCGTTGAGGTCGATTTCAGAGACAGTGTCACTTAAAACATCGAGTGGAATGTCTGCCAATACCACACCGTTACCAACATCTTTACCAATGCTCACCATTAAGGTACCTGTTGTGGAGTCTGTATATGGGTCTGTATATACAAGGCTTCCTGAACGCTTACCTTCTTTGTACCAAGCTTTACTGCGAGGGTCGTAGCTTGATGGGCTTTTGTGATTATCCCAGCCCGGGTAATCGAATGAGGCATAAGCATCGCCATTGTCAAAACCTATCATCAAGTTCGCGACATCAGCACCTAATGAGCCCACGCGCATTCGCTCGGCGTGTCTATCTTGATAATTATGTTGACGATAATCAGCAGCTACTTTTGCTACTGCTTGTGTTTTTGCTTCTAGGTAAGTCTCAACCTTATTCCCTTCAATGCGAATACGGTCTTGTGTGCTCTGATAAATAGTGTCAGTGAGTGCTTCCTTCTTACTCTGATATGATAAATAGTTGGCTGAACCGACACTTATTGCGATTATTACTGATACTGCGACTAAAAGAACCTGCTTAAATCCAAGTTGTTTCATATGAATGTCCTTAATACTGAGCGTGCTCATCTGTCTGGCTAATGATTGTGCGAGTATATAGAGATATAGTGAATGCAACTACGCTCTCAATTGAACATTTAGTCTAATTTGAACAGTCTCAGCTCTGTATACAAAAAGCTCATGAAAAAATGGTTTATGCAGTAATGGTTCATTGATGCTGAATGAGAGGGAATCGTGACCGCCAGATAGAGATGTTTACGACAGTGTGGTACTGACTTTAAAGCTTAAATAAGGCGCCGCATTAGGGTATTTGAGCATAATGGATAACGTCACTAGTCAGTCATATGCGCTTGCTTATTGAGATGAGTGAGCTGTCATCAAAATAGTTACAAAACGTAAGCAACCTTCAGTACTTACGTTATCTCTATACTAACCAGCTAAGCCCTGCCAAATGGCAGTAAAGCCACTGATAGAACATAACAGTAAAGAACCAATTCGTATCTTCTCTTTAGGAATGCTTTGCGTGGTCATTAACGCCACTTTGTAACCCAACCAAGCAGCAGGCAGCAAAGGTATGGTGATGATCAAATGGTGCATAGTGAAGAAGCCAATTGGGATCTGAACAATCAACGAAATGATTGAACTAAAGACAAAAAAGGCAGACAAGTTGCCACGCAGCTGATTGGCATCTTGGTGTTGGAGTAGCAGTGCCATAGGTGGACCACCAATACCTGAACTGGTGCCAAAAAATCCTGAGAAGAATCCCGCGATGCCCATTTTGGCAGGCGTCGGCTCTAACCTAAATGGAAGCAAGCTGACAATCACTGCAAATACCACTAATAAACCTAACCAAAGTGACAACACGCTCGTTGAAACCATCACCAACAAGGCACCGCCTGCTAGTGAGCCTGGAATGCGTCCTAGTAATGCGATTTTTAATCCGCCAATAGAAATGTTTGCACGGTGTTTAAAGGCGTTGAATAACGAGATGAACAGGCCAACTAAACAGATAGGCGCAGGTACATAGTCGGGCGAGACTAAAAACAACAACGGGGCAGCCACAATAGCCAAGCCAAAGCCGATTGCTGTTTGTACAAACGAGCCGACAAAAATGAGTGCCATCGCGATAAGGGCGGTCTGATCTAGGTATTCCATAAGCCTGCGAATTAGTTTTAAAGGAGCGAGTGGATACTATAAATTAAAACGAAAAGAATAGTCTTATTATTCAGTGAGGCTTATGCAAGTTTCGTTAGTTATCATTTCGATAATAACGACTAACAAAAAAGCGAGTGAGCATATCAGGATACTTCCTTTCAATACTCACTCGCTTTATTGGAACGACTTGTTGTTTACGCTAGTGGGGGAGTCAGTGTTAAACGTTAAGCCATTGCCAATTTCAGTCGCTCAATCGGCTTGTCATTGATTGGTAAATGGATAAGCGCTGCCGCAAATGCAAGTACCACGGTTGACCACCAGATTGGCTCGTAAGAACCGTAGTAATCGTAAATACGACCGCCAACCCAAGCGCCTAAGAAGCTACCCACTTGGTGAGTAAAGAACACCAAACCGTACAACGTCGACAGGTAACGAGCACCGAAGATCTGACGAACTAAGCCAGAAGTTAGCGGAACCGTACCCAACCAACAAAAACCAATCGCTGCACCGAAGATAGCCGCGGTTGACTCAGTAACAGGCAAAGTGACAAAAGCTCCGATAACCACAGTACGTACTAAGTACAGTGCCGACATTACATGACGCTTGCTGAACTTATCGCCCATCACACCCCAGAAGTAAGATCCGAAGATGTTGAAGATACCCACATAAGCCAGTGCCATTGCTGCGCTGCTCGCGGGTAGGTTTTTGTCGGCTAAGTAACTCGGTAAGTGCGTCGCAATGAACATCACGTGGAAACCACACACGAAGAAGCCTGCGTGAATTAACCAATAACTTTTGTTCGCAAATGCTTCAGACAGCGCTTCTTTTAGTGTCTGAGTGTCTTCTACTTGCTTATTGGTTGCCGACTTCGGCGCTCGCATAAACAGGGCAAAAGAGATCATGAAACAACAAAGTACGCCAAAGACTTGCATTGCACTCTGCCAGTCAAATTCGTTCAACATGTATTGCGCGCCCGGAATTACCGCGAACATACCAAATGAACCTGCTGCTGTGGTTAAACCAAATGCCTTCGCTGCGTGCTCTGCAGGTACTACGTTTGCTACCGCGCCTAGCACGATCACATAGCTCGTCGCACTCAATCCAAGGCCAACTAATGCGCCTAATGAAACGTAAAGCATGCTTGATTCGGTAGAAATAGAGGTAAGAAGTAAACCCAAACCGTAAGCACATGCGCCAGCAATAATGATGCGTCTTGCTCCCCATTTGTCAGCAGCCATACCAACAAAAGGTTGGAACACGCCAAACAATAGGTTTTGTAGCGCAATCGCGAAGCTGAAAAACTCTCGACCCGTGCCGAAATGCTCTGAAATTGGCATCATGAAAATGCCGAATGATTGTCTGATCCCTAGACTGATAATAAGTGTGCCGATCCCAAGCCATACCAGTAAAGGAAAACGGAAAATGCTCATTCTAATACTCTTAAATTAATGGTGGTGATGTGAGTGGTCTTGCGCTGACATGTGTTGGTCAGTCATTTTATTGTGGTGTTCGTGCCCGGAATGCTCATGCGCTGACTGCTGGTGGCATCCACTGCTAACGGCATGCTGAGCCAAGAGATCGATCAATGGCTGATTGTGATGCACAATTACCAAACTAATGACAAGGAATAGCGTCATTCTGGCGAGTTGGGCAAAAAGAGATTGTGAAAACATAAGGTGTTTACATGCGCTCAATGTTGTAAGAAGTCGCGCATCATAATGACGAGTAGGGTATGTATCAAATGACCTTTTGTGATTTAGTCTATGCGTTTTATGCATAGATTTAAGCATCGCTGGAGTTGGAATGAAACGTAGCTAATAAATAGGAAAACACGAAGCTCGCTGATTATGTGGTAGAAGCGGAGAATTTAGGATGGATATTTAATTTTTTAGATATAACTGCTTGTTTTAGTGAAGTATTTTAAAGCCTGTAAAAGCTAGTATACAAATTAATCACTCAGTAACACTGCGCATTTACTCGACTTATCTGTTAAACATCGTAAATTTGTACTTCAATCGTTTCAACGGGACTGAAACGCGATGTTAAAAGATTCAGGGAGAGTCATTCACATGGATAAAGATCATAACCTTCGCGAAAACTTACTGGCACTGATCTTAGGTAGCGCGCTAGTGTCACTCGGCGTTATCTTTTTCAATCAAGTCGGTTTGCTCACCGGAGGCACGGCTGGTCTAGCGATCTTCATTACCAAAGTGACAGATTTGAGCTTTGGCCAAGTGTTCTTCGCACTTAACTTACCTTTCTATATTTTGTCGGTTGCTCGTATGGGCTGGCGCTTCACCATCAATACGTTTATCGCGGTTTCGATTGTTTCGTTCGCCGTGGATCACTTGTATCACGTGATTCAAATTGCCGAAATTCATGCATTGTATGCAGCTTTACTTGGTGGTGGCTTGATTGGTACCGGCATGTTGGTGATCTTCCGTCATAAAATGAGCTTAGGTGGCTTCAACATTCTGGCGCTGTTCTTACAAGAACGTTTTGGGATTCGTGCGGGTAAGGTTCAGATGGCACTAGATTGTACGATTGTTGTGCTTTCACTGTTTATCGTTGATGTGTCGCTGGTTCTTCTGTCTGTACTGGGTGCGATAGTCACCAACTTGATTTTGGCGATGAACCATAAACCGGGACGCTATCAACCGGTCGTAAAAGCGGAAGCGGCGTAGTTCGGTACGATCAAGCACTAGGTTCGCTTAAGTACTCGATTCGCATAAACAAAGCGTGATTTGCAGATTATGAAAACAACAAAGCCAGCATCAACTGCTGGCTTTGTTCTATTTTAGGGATGGCTATTAGCACTTACTGCAATCGTTATCTGGTTTGAGCTCGCAGTCAATCACATTGCCTTGTTGATCAAGTGACAGGTTACAGCACTCTTCAAACAAGTTCTTAAGATCCCCGCGGCTTTTCTGAACACGAGACTTAACGGTTGAGTAGCTGATGTTTTGAGCCTCTGCGATCTCTTTTTGGCTTTGACCTTTGATATCGACAGCAAGCAGTAGCGATGAACTTTGTTCTGGCAGTGCCTGAATAAAAGGTTCAATACACAATGAGAGCTTCTGCTTAAATTCAGAGTCGTGGTCTAAATCGGTAAACCACAGATCTTCAGCATCAATTTGGCTATCACGTTGTTGGCGTGCATGTTTACGGTAGAAGTCGATAATGGTGTTGTTGGCTAACTGGAACAGCCAAGCCTTAACACTGCTCGCATCTTGTACCTTGTCTAAGTTCTGATAGGTCTTAATCAAGATATCTTGGAGCAAGTCGTCTACATCCGCAGAATTGTTGACCTTTGAATGCAAGAATGACTTTAACGCTTGCTGATACTCGGCCCAGACTTGTTCGAGCTTTAAAGGTGCCTTATTCAAAGTTGCCTTGTTCAAAGGTGCATTAGTTGCACTGTTCATTTACGCAACACTCGTCTTGTAAGAAATCAATCACACCTTCTAGGCATTCATACTCCGCCACGCAGAATAGAGTTCTCCCTTCTCGTCTTTGGCTGATTAGGCCCGCAGACGCCAAGCTTGATATGTGGTGAGACAAGGTAGAACCGGGAATGCCTAGTTCTTCTTGTAGGCCGCCAACTGCAATGCCTTGGTAGCCAGCTTTAACGACACTCTTATAAATGGTTAGGCGAATAGGGTGGCCCAACTCTTTAAGTGCTTTCGCAACGACTTCTAAGTTCATATTAACTCCTCAAGATTTAATTTCGATGTTAGTCGAAATGTATGTCGAATTCAAATTTAAAAACTGTGTCTGTGTAAGTCATTGAAAAACTGTGTTTTCGAAAATCATTTCGATTTTTATCGAAATAAATCTTGATCTGGAGCTGTTTATTTCTATAATTCGAGAATATTCGAAATTAAGGGTTGGTTACTTTTCTCATAGAGCCCGACCTTCAATCCAGTTTGGAGTTAATTATGAGCAATGAAATGTTAACAATGCTAAAAGACGCACTTGATATGTTCGCTTTCTTAGCAGTAGAGTTAATTATCCTTTTTTTAGCGATCAGCTACATTGTTGGGATTCTTCAAGAGTTCCTTACACCAGAAAAGATTCAATCTATCCTGAGCTCACGTAATGGTAAGGGGTATGTGGTTGCTGCACTATTGGGTGCAATTACACCTTTCTGTTCATGTTCGACCATTCCTTTCCTAAAAGGATTGCTGCGTGCAAGAGCGGGTTTCGGTCCAATGATGGTGTTCCTATTCGGTAGCCCACTATTGAACCCAGTGATCATTGGTTTGTTCGTGATTACGTTCGGTTGGCAAGTCGCTGTGTTCTACTTCCTTGTAGCAATGACGGTATCTGTAGTCGCTGGTTACGCACTTGAGAAGTTAGGTTTTGAACGCTACGTCAAACCTGAAGCGTATGAATCGACAGGTTCTGCTTCAAGCTGTGGCACTAGTTGTCGTGACTCTACTCCTAAGAAAGCAGCAACGGCTAAAGCGGAATCTTCATGTGGTACAAGTGCATGTGGTGAGCCTGCGCCAGCAATGGCGAAAGAGACATCTTGCTGCGATTCTAAAAAAGAAGAGCCACAAGTCACGGTTTCATGCTGTTCTGCGGATGGAAGCGCGACTGCTGAAATTGTAGAGAAGAAAGAACCTAGCCGTTGGATGAGAATTTGGTTCTCAACTTGGAAAGACTTCAAACAAGTTTTCCCTTACCTAATGATGGGTATTGCGATTGGTTCATTCATCTACGGCTTCATTCCTACAGACCTAATTGCACAGTACGCTGGTGAAGGTATGTGGTATGCGATTCCAGTAGCAGCCGTGATTGGTATTCCACTGTACATTCGTGCTGAAGCGGTAATCCCATTAAGTGCTGCTCTAGTTCAGAAAGGCATGGCGTTGGGTTCGGTAATGGCATTGATTATTGGTAGTGCAGGTGCAAGTTTAACGGAAGTTATCCTGCTTAAATCAATCTTCAAGAACCAAATGATTGCAGCATTCCTATTCGTTATCCTAAGCATGGCGATGGGGGCAGGCTTCCTATACAGCTTCATCTTTGGTTAATCGGGTCTGATTCCTAGATAACTCCATTGATAGCAAGATATAGATAATAAAAAAGAGCTCACTTAGTTGAGCTCTTTTTGTGTTTAGGAGGTCAAAAAATCATGGGCATTAGGCTTAATTTTTTTGAGAACGCTATTATTCCGGAAGTGCTGCTATCGAAAATAACACTCATCAACCCCTACTTTTAGACTTGAATGTAACCGCTTTGATGCCAAGTATTAACGATATTTATGTTTCGTAGGTGTTAATTAATTGGTGATCCTATTTAATCTTTTTGGCTAATTATTGGACGGTTTTCATATCGATATCTAGTATTTATGTAAGGGTGAATAATGAAATAGCATCGTTCAAAATTAACGTTTGTTTAGCTTTAATTCAACGATGACAACGTCAAAAGACTTGGAGTTAATGAATGAAAGATAAGTTGAAAATTTACTGCCTTGGAACCCCTACACTTGAAACCAGAGAATCATTTGAGCTCGTGCCAGTCAGTGACATTAATCAACTCCCTGAATTATTGGGCGGCGTCATAGTTCTAAATGGCGATCTTAGTTCGCAAGACGACGTGATGAGCCAACTCCACCGTAGCAGGAAATTTTGGTCTTGGAAGATTTATATTTTAGAAGATAGTGCATTATCAGAGTGTTTATCAGACGGCACTTTAAATCCAGAAAGTGTTGAAGAAGAGGTGATTCAACACCGCAGAACGTTAGAAAGTATTATCGACACATCGGATACATTAGACCCTCTTGTTGGGTGGTTAGGCTTGGATCAAAGACGTCGATTATCACCTCACAAATATTTGTCTCATAAATCGATATATTCCTATCCGTTAGTGGAGCTTTACTATCCGGAGTTAAGTTCAACTTATCGTTTTGTATTATCAGAGACTAAGCGAGACACTTTTGAAATTGAGGATTTAATCGATCGAGTAAGAGTGTGTCATGAATGTGCCAGTGCCCACTTAAACTACATCGAAGCGTGTCCTTCTTGCAAAGACATTGATATTACTGAGCGTACCTCTCTCCATTGTTTCACGTGTGGCCATGTTGCTGAACAAGGGCTTTTCAAACGCAATCAAAAATTAGAATGCCCGAAATGTTTGACTCAGCTTCGACATATTGGAGTGGATTATGATCGCCCTTTAGAAACTCATACATGTAACTCATGCTCTCACTCTTTTTCTGAGGCGGAGACATTAGCTTCTTGTTTCGAGTGTGGTACAAAAAACGATATTTCAAAGTTGGTTGTTAGGAAGATTTATTCGCTGAAACTTGGAGTTCAGGGAGAGTATATATTCCGTCATGGAGTGAAGCTATCGGCGCCTGAACTGACCTTAAGCGGGAAAGTAGACGGCGGGTATTTTTCTAATCTTCTTAGCTGGGTTAATAGGATTGCACTTCGCCACGAAGAAGAGCACTTATTATTGGGGTTACACCTGCCTGATTTAGCGCAGTATGTGTCTAAAAATGGAGACGCAAAAATGTTTGCTTTGATCGAGCAAATTACAGAGCGTTTAAACGGATTGTTTAGAGATTCTGATATTTGTTGTCAGTTTAAAAGCGATGTTCTTCTTGTATTTATGCCTAAAGCTAAGATGGAACATATAGAAGTATTACGCGAGAAAATAGAAGCACTTTGTTCTTTAATCGAAGATGACGATTTCACGCTGAATGTCTTTGCATGGGGTATACCCGATCCAACAATGAAAGAAGATGTTGGTTATTGGTTAGAAAGTAAAGTCAGTGAAATCTATGCTGTCAGTTAGCCTTGATCTCCAACAGTACTTCTGGGGGATGCTTTTAGAGAACTCTGAGCTTTGGCTAATGCTTTTCCCCATGATGATTATGGTGGAGCTCCCACTCTTTCTGCTTGTGTTAAGTGGAATCTTTCGCTGGTCTTATTCGGCCAGTGACATAGAGATAAAAGAATACCCAAGCATCTCGTTTGTAATTACTTGTTATGGAGAAGGAGATGCAATTGAGATAACGATCGACACGCTTGTTGAACAGCTTTATCCCGGAAAGATTGAGATTTTAGCCGTAGTCGATGGAGCAACTCAAAATGAAGATACCTACTTAGCTGCAATGCGAGGGGAGCAAAGACATAAAACGGTAAGAAACAGAGATGTTCGTGTCATTCCTAAGTGGCAAAGAGGAGGTCGCGTATCAACGTTAAATGCTGGTTTAGATAACGCTACCGGCGATTTTGTTATTAATGTTGATGGTGATACTTCTTTTGATAACGACATGGCGTTACAAATGATGAAGCAATTTACTGATAAGAATGTGATTGCTTCTGGAGGTGCTTTACGCGTTAGAAACTGGCAAGAAAATTTGCTTACGCGAATGCAGTCTCTTGAATATATGTTATCAATGCAAGCTGGTAAGACGGGGCTATCCAACTGGGGTGTTCTCAATAATATATCAGGAGCATTTGGTGCCTTTCGAAAGAACACTCTGAAGCAAGTTGGAGGGTGGGATACCCATACTGCTGAAGATCTCGACTTAACGATGAGGCTCAAACAGTACAAGAAAAGACATCCAAACAATAAACTCGCTTTTACACCCAAAGCTGTGGGCCATACTGATGTACCCAATACACTGAAAGGGTTGGTACAACAAAGGCTAAGATGGGATGGAGACTTATTATTTCTGTTTTTAAGGAAACACAATGAAGGTCTAACCCCTAGATTACTCGGTTGGGGAAACTTTATATTTACTTTAGTTTATGGCGTTCTACAAAACGTATTGCTGCCCATTCTAGTTTCGCTATTCATGTTTTACATATTTTGGGCTTACCCCTTCGATCTTGTTGCTGCACTTCTGATCCTTATCTATTGCGTCTATTTGTCGACAGTGTTGTTGTTTTTTACTGTCTATATTGGGTTGGTTTCCGAAAGAGCGAAAGAAGATCTTAAGATGGCAAAATGGCTAATCTTGTATCCGTTTTATCAGTTCTTTATGCGGTTGATTACGGCGTTCTCTATGGTGAATGAGTTATTTAGAAGAAGTCATGAAGAATCCAGTATGGCTCCTTGGTGGGTATTGAAAAAAGGCAAAAGGTTTTAACAATGAAAGTGAAATTTCATCTTGATAAAAAGAATAACCCTCAATCGGATGATGGTATCAAAGTTGCTTACGGACAAGCGAAAAGAGGAGGCTACCGCTTTCGTTGGTATTTAATCCTAAGCTTAGTGGTTAGCCCTCTATTATTCGTAGCGTATTTTTTCTTAAAGACAAATTTTCTGGTTATTGCTCCGGCAATCATTACCTCGCATCCTGTAACCTTAACCTCTAAAGTTGCAGGAGTAGTCGGCCCAATTCCAGTAGACGATGGAAGTCAAATCCTAAAATCAGAGACAGCGATTCAGTTGACTAATATGGAAGTGGAAGCGCAAATCGAATTTCTTCATGCTGAGTTATTAGATTTAGAAATCAGGTCTCCTGATGATATTGGCTTACTGCACTTGAAAGGCATTGAAGAAACGCGCAGTAATTTAAACACGGTACAGCAAATTCAAACGCGATATGAAGAATATAGGAAAAAAGGTCAGGTATCCGATGTGGACTATGCAAGTATAGTGGGAATGAGTAACTCACTTAATAATCAGCTTAATGGACAAAAACTTGATTATCAAAATGCGAAATTAGCTGAACAAGAAAGAGAATTAGCGGGTCCGGTTAGTCAGGCTCGACGTGCTTTAATGAAAGATCTAGCACTTAAACGTGTTGTTGAACAAGGATTGGCGATTAAGTCTCCCTATGAAGGTCGCGTTGTCGATATCCATGTCGTTGAAGGACAGAGAGTGTTCGAAGGTGACGAGCTTGTAACGATAGCGAAGAATACCATCCCGCAAGTGGTCGCGTATTTAGACCCTAAATATTTAGAGAATGCGATAATAGGAGCTCATACCAAGGTAAGGTTTCCTAATGGTAGTACTTTTGAGGCTGAGATTGCAGATTCGGTAGAAATCGTCAGTAAGTTGCCGACTCAATTAGCAAGCCCTTTTGAAGGGCAGCCAGCATATCTCAAAGTAGCATTGAACTTTACGGCTGATTTGCCTAGAGAATATTGGATTGAAGGGATGACCGTCGAAGTGCGTTTTTAATTAGCACGCTAACTTGACCATAAATGGAGCGTATATCGCTCCATTTATGGTTTTAGGGCTAGCTATTTTTATAGCGAACTGTTGTTTTAGAGTGACCTCTGCTTTAGAGAGAACTATCGTAGAGAGAGCTGTGGATATCAAAAACCACGTACATCCAGTTCATTGTTGATCAATACAACACACTGAGAAGCAAACAACATGTTTGGACCTAAGCTGATTTTCTCTGTCCCTAAACGCTTCAAGCTGTTGTAGCTTTTCTTCGGCATAGGGATATGGTCAGTTAGAAGGAAACATGGGTTTTCCGCAATCTCTGCGTCACGGATAAAGTCGCCTTTCTTATCCATCATGTACAGCTGGTGGTCTTCAGCCAGTTCTTTAACCAACTTTTCAAAACTCATAGTACGAACAGTGATGCCCGGTTCAACCTGACGTGTCTGTTCTTTTATCATGCCTTGAGAAGCATCAACCGCTCTTACTACCGCTGATAACAATGCCGATTCATGAAAGCCACCAATGTTAGTGATCTCATTTGAATCGAAAGTGATCGTACGTGAAAAGTCTTTAGTACTTTCTAATACAAGGTGCACGGTGACATTCTCACGGTGTGATTGAGCAACGAAGATCGTGTTCATCAGAGTATGAGCCAGAATCTCAGTATGAGCGTCTTGCCCAACACCTTCTAAGATAAGTTTGCTCTCTGTAGGGGCTGCGCGAGCGCGTAATACAAATGAACGCATGGGATGTACCTTGTCAGTATGTGATAAAGCGAAATAGGCTTAATCAACATGAATTGATGAATAACTAAAAATTATGGCGGTATGTAACTCTTTTCTATTAATGAAGTCAAATGGAGTTATGTATAGTACTGACCACAAGAACTCTACGTATTAAATAGAGAGTGACCACATTACAAGATGGTAAAGGTTGAAGCTAACCAAGGTTTACATAGATAGTATGCGCAAATTATTAGGTGACTTATACCAATCACAGTAAGTGATCATAAATAGCGCAGGGAAAAGGCTTGAGAACAAGGCGGCTCTATTCGACAAAGAGTTTCGATAAGTAGTTATTCTACTATCAAAATTTCTAACGCAGTTATTAAGCGTTTTAACCAGCTAGGGTGAACAGTTATTTACTACGATTGGTATTACATAAGGAAGTAGTCGATGAAGTTACAGAAGATTAATAAAGAAGAATATAGAAAGAAGATGAACCTACTGTTGGTTTCATTGGTTGGGTCACTAGCCTTGTTTGCCATTGTATTTGGTAGCATTCTGATTGAGCTTTTTGGTTCAGCTGGCTCCGTTACAGGGGAAGCGACGGGTAATTTCCATTTGAATGTACTCGGGGTGATTTTATCAGTCGCCTTGAATGCGTTTATTGCGAGCCGTGTGAAAGGGCATGATTACTTTAAAGAAGCGCTTTATGTGTGGAACCTGAAACAGATTCACAATCAAATCTATCGTAAGCTAAAGCGTATTCAACCAAGAGCTGAGCAAGGCGACCGAGAAGCATTAACTATCCTTTACTTCTATTACACCACGCAAAAACAGGTATACGACCTAGATAACAATACATTGACAATAAAAACGGTTCAGAAATCTCTAGATAACATAATGGAGCTTAGTGAAAAGTGGAGTATCGAACTGGATATAGAGACATTCTCGAAAGATCTAGTCGCGAAATTCTAAGTTATATGCTCTTGATTGTATGAGCTTTGGCCTATGAAAGAGGGTTTTGACGTAAAAGTAGACGCTTAAGCAATTTTTTTGAATTTTTATCAAAAAAGGGGTTGCCATGTTTTCGATGATCTCTATAATGCCGCCTCACTGACACGGCAGTCGCTACAAGGCTTCAGCGGTAATCAGAAAGACGGAAAGTTCGAAAGGAATTAATTTTAAAAAGTGTTTGACACTTAAAATTAAATCGCTAGAATTCACGTCCGCTTTCAAGGGTTTCTTTGTAAAAAGAAAGTTTCGACAAGCAAAGCTCTTTAACAATTTAAACCTATCAATCTGTGTGGGCACTCGTTGATGAATATCAAAACGTT
>NZ_JBFRTD010000003.1:100926-101313 GCF_041473955.1 Vibrio sp. 10N.222.54.E6
GCTCTTTAACAATTTAAACCTATCAATCTGTGTGGGCACTCGTTGATGAATATCAAAACGTTATTGGTTCTTTTTCGAAAGAGCGTAAAACAGATTCTTCGGAATCAAAATTGATTTCAATGAACTGAGTGACCAATTCAATTTGGTACAGCCTTGAGCTGTTTGATTTCACTTTTTAAAGTGAAAGCCAAAAAGAGCACAGTCAATTCATTATCATTCTGTTGGAATGGTAATAGCTTTAGAATTACATAGTAGTTTTGAAGTCAGTATTCGTTGAGTCACACCTATTAAATTAGGTAATCAAAACTTTAAATTGAAGAGTTTGATCATGGCTCAGATTGAACGCTGGCGGCAGGCCTAACACATGCAAGTCGAGCGGAAACGACA
>NZ_JBFRTD010000004.1:0-1539 GCF_041473955.1 Vibrio sp. 10N.222.54.E6
TACTACATGACTAACCATCTTGGTCACGTCTATGGTGTGTTTGACCAAGCAGGCGAAAGACTCAGCCAGCGAGGTTATTCGCCTTACGGGCAAGTAAGTGGTGATTATTTCACTCTACAGCCGTTTGGCATGTCGACCAAACGCAGCGATTTTACCAGTGGTATAGTTTACTTTGGTTATCGCTTCTATATACCAAGCTTGGGCCGCTGGCTAAACCGCGACCCACTGCAAGAGCAAGGCGGGATTAACCTTTATGCGTATGTAAATGGTGATCCGTTAGGGTATGTGGATCCGGATGGAAAAATAAAGGGCAGACCGGTAAATCCCAATCCATGGGACCACGCAGTTTACTCAGCCCAAACGAACAGCCAGTGTGTACATAATTGTGTTGAGAATATAAGAAACTTGTGGACAGAAAGTCTTCCAATAGAACCAGAAAGTAGTAATTCGCAAAGCAAAGCTTCATGTGACGCTACGAATAAAAAACTAGTTCAAATAGTTTTGCTGCAAAAAAATCCAAATCCGAGGCGCAGGAAACAGTGTTTGAATATTTTAGATATCAATCATGTGGAATATATTGTGAATGGAGTTATTAAATGAAAGTAATTGTTAATTACATAATTGTTTTTTTAGTGCCTATTTCGTCATTGTTGTCATTCGATATACTATCGAAAGAAAGGGAAGTGGAAATGATTGACATAGTAAAGGAGTGTGAGGTTTTAAAAGAAAATGCCGATAATGGTGATCATAAAGGGTATAAAAAACTAACGGATTGCTATTTTTATGGGATGTTGGGGAATATAGGTGAGATTAATTATAAGAAAATTGATTATTATCTGAAAATGGCAGTGGATACCGTAGATGACGATCAAAGTAAATTATTACTTGCTCGCTCATATATGCACTATCCTAGCCGAAGTTGGTTATATGATGAATCTGAGGAGTTACTAAATAAAATAAATCATAAGGGGGAAATACAGTATAAAGTGTTATATTGTGATGCTATTATTAGTGGTAAATTTTCAAATAGTGGTGATTATGATTTAACATGTCTAGAGGAAATAATTGATCATGGAAATAAGCCTGCTTTATATGCGTATATGGAGAATTATAAAAATAACTATCATAAAGGATTAGATTATAAGGAAGAATATTTAAATCTCTTTTATGAAGAAATATCAGATAGCGAATCAGAATCATTAAAGGGGTTTCTTGAAATGAGGTGTTTTTTTATTCCGTTAGAGCTATGTGATCCTGTTAGTGCTTGGGAGTAAAAGTAAATAATAAGGTAAGGTCTAATGAAATGGTTCGCCTCATCGGCACCGACTAAGATAAAGATGAGAATTCACCCGAAAGAGGCAAACGGCTTTGTCTCCAAATAAGTGCTGAAGACGAGGTCAGGTCTTTCCTTTTACTATAGGGTAAAGGCTTTGGCTAAAAATAAATATTCCTTACATTAATAACTTAAAATGCTAGCCAACAATGTAGGTTTACTAGTTTTGTGTGTTCCGTGTATTGATCTAATACGATTATTGTATT
>NZ_JBFRTD010000005.1:0-103773 GCF_041473955.1 Vibrio sp. 10N.222.54.E6
TAAAGCAGTTAAAACTAAACGTTCAACATCAGGATTAGTAAAAACCCTAAATAGTGGTGCGCCCTGGAGGATTCGAACCTCCGACCGCCTGGTTCGTAGCCAGGTACTCTATCCAGCTGAGCTAAGGGCGCAACGGTTTCGATATTGAGCTGTTAGTTAAGGCAATAAAGCAGTTAAAACTAAACGTTCAACATCAGGATTAATGAAAACCCTAAATAGTGGTGCGCCCTGGAGGATTCGAACCTCCGACCGCCTGGTTCGTAGCCAGGTACTCTATCCAGCTGAGCTAAGGGCGCACGGTATCTTCAAGAGAAGAAGTTGTGAAATATATCACATTCTGTTTCTACGAAACAAAAAAAAGGCCATAGGCCTATAATGAATGGCGGTGAGGGAGGGATTCGAACCCTCGATGCGGCTACAAACCACATACTCCCTTAGCAGGGGAGCGCCTTCGGCCACTCGGCCACCTCACCTTATTCATTATTCTCGAAACACTTACAAGTAAGAGTAAAGAGAATGGTGCGCCCTGGAGGATTCGAACCTCCGACCGCCTGGTTCGTAGCCAGGTACTCTATCCAGCTGAGCTAAGGGCGCACATTGTTACTTCTGTGTTTGCTTGCAAATTCAAACGTGCAAGAAATGGCGGTGAGGGAGGGATTCGAACCCTCGATGCGGCTACAAACCACATACTCCCTTAGCAGGGGAGCGCCTTCGGCCTCTCGGCCACCTCACCGTCTTGCGGAGGCACATATTACGTTTTACCGAAAATATGTCAAACACTTTATTGAAAAAAATTGGACAAAAACACTCAACCGTTTGCTATTTAATCAAAGCGCTTGCAAATTGAACTTATAAGCTTCAAATCGCGCTTTTTCCCTTAAAAATTAAGGTGAAAGATTGGCAATAATAAACAGCAGAAAACAATTATCTAATTTATCTCGCAGTAAGTGTCACTGCTGTTTGCACAATACTACGGGATGCAAATTTGCGCCATAGGGGAAACTAACAAATCTTGAGTTTGCGCAGACAAAATACCGTGTAACAGCGATGATCGATCCTATTTGTATTTCATAACGCCATAAAGCTCTCACTTCACCGCGTTAAGACTAACCCGCTACCACCCCATCGATGTTCACATGCGTATTTCCATTCCCCCAAGATCAAAAAAGGCTAGCAACAATGCTAGCCTCTTCTCTACGCAAAAGTATTAGTAGTTGCCAGGTGCAACGTTACCATTACCTTTTTCAGCTTGAATGCGCATGTAGATCTCTTCACGGTGAACAGATACTTCTTTAGGTGCGTTAACACCAATACGTACTTGGTTACCTTTAACGCCTAGTACAGTAACTGTTACTTCGTCACCAATCATCAGTGTTTCGCCAACGCGGCGAGTCAAAATTAGCATTCTTTGCTCCTTGAGTAATCTCTAAATTTATCTAGCTACGCGAGCATTATCCAACAAAAGTTATATTTTCGTAAACTATCGATTGAGTTTATTTAACCAAAATGCACTTCTTTTTTAGGATAACCCTGTGTTTCACGCGCTACGATGTATGCATTGTGTAATATGTTAGCAGCCATATCGACTTGCGTTGGTGATATCACCAAAGTTAAAGACTGCTGTTGCAATAAGTGATGCTGTACATCAATTTCGCCTTCAGACAACAATCCATGTGAACTGACCACAATTTCTTGTGTTCGGCTTCCTACCACAGTTAACAAACTAACCTGTTCACTATTACGGATTTTCTCGTCAAAAACTAGTTTTAATTTAGCACTAATGTCCGGTTTGATAATGAGTGCTGCCCGTTCTGTTTCCTCGATCACACTACAGACTTCAATCCCTAATAAATGGCAATGCGACATGAGAGACGGTAAATCTTGATTCAAACACTCGATGCGAACCATATCTCTTTGAATAGCTATCCCAGCAATATCATTCAAACAGTCATTACCCGCGATAAGAGTTCCCTCGCCTTCTTCAAAGCTCGAAAGCACTCTCAATGGTACATTATGTCGCCACGCATGTTGAACACATGGAAGGTGTAAAACCTTAGCGCCTCTGCGAGCCATTTCTTCCATAGAGGGAAAGTCTAAGGTATCTAATTTCTTAGATTGCTTAACCACTCTAGGATCGCAGGAATATACGCCATCAACATCGGTATATATCTGACACTCTTTCGCTTGAAGGGCGCCCGCCAACGCAACGGCTGTGGTGTCTGAACCACCTCGCCCTAAGGTTGTGATATCACCTTTCGCATTAACGCCTTGAAAACCTGCAACAATGACAATCTGGTCATCATCTAACAGCGCTTTAATAGGAGCGGTATCAATACGCTCAATCGTCGCATTATTATGATTAGAATCGGTGTGTATTTTGGCTTGATAGCCAGTCATCGATGTCGCTTCATAACCCAACTTGTGCAACGTCATCGCTAACAAAGCCATGGAAACTTGTTCTCCGGCCGTCAACAGCACATCCAACTCTCTAGCGTTTGGTACGCTATCAACTTGTGAAGCTAAGTTAACTAACCGATTTGTTTCACCTGACATAGCAGAAACGACAACCAGGATCTGGTTCCCTTCATTTTTCGCTTCAATGATTTTTTCTGCTACATGATGGATTCGTTCAATTGAACCCACCGACGTTCCACCAAATTTCTGCACGATAAGAGGCATTTTCACCCGTCCTCACCTTCCCAAGACCAATGTCTATATATGACAAAAAAACACATACTCCGCGTCAGAGCGAAGCAATAAAAAATTAACCAAGGAGTCTAACGCAACCATTAAACTTCTTGGTTAATCTCAATCAAACCTGATTAAGAGACTCTTCTACTAGTCAAAATAAAGATGCCCAATCATCTGATTGGGCATCTTGTTATCAATTACTTAAGCTTAAAGACGCTCTTCAAGCCAAATACGTACTGATTTAAGCGCTTCAGGTAATGCTTCAACGTCAGTACCACCCGCTTGAGCCATATCTGGACGACCGCCGCCTTTACCACCAACTTGCTCAGCAACCATCTTAACGAGGTCACCCGCTTTAACTTTGCCGATAAGGTCTTTAGTTACGCCAGCAATCAGGCCAACTTTACCGTCTGCTACGTTCGCGATCAGGATGATGCCGCTACCTACTTGGTTTTTAGCGTTATCAACCATAGTACGTAGGTTCTTGTTGTCTGCACCTTCAATGGCAGCAACCAGTACCTTAGTACCAGAGATCTCTTCTACTTTACCCATGATGTTTGCACCTTCAGCTGCAGCCATCTTTTCTTTAAGCAGTTGGATTTCTTTCTCTAGAGATTTCGCTTTCTTAGCTGATTCAGCAAGCTTCTCTTCGTAAGCGTTAGCCTGAGCTTCTACTGCATCTAGAGCAGCTTCACCCGTTACCGCTTCAATACGACGAATACCCGCAGCGATACCACCTTCTGAAGTGATCTTGAATAGACCGATATCACCCGTGTTGCTTGCGTGGATACCACCACAAAGCTCAGTAGAGAAATCGCCCATAGACAGAACGCGAACTTCATCATCGTACTTCTCGCCAAACAGTGCCATCGCACCTTTTTCTTTCGCTGACTCGATGTCCATGATGTTAGTTTCAATCACATGGTTCTTACGAACTTGTGCGTTAACTAGACGCTCTACTTCTTTAATCTGTGCTGGTGTTACCGCTTCAAGGTTAGAGAAGTCAAAACGTAGGTTGTCTGGCTTAACTAAAGAACCTTTTTGAGCAACGTGCTCACCTAGAACTTCGCGTAGTGCAGAGTGAAGTAAGTGAGTTGCTGAGTGGTTTAGTGAGATAGCAGCACGACGCTCAGCGTCAACCGTTGCTTCTACTTTATCGCCTTGAGCAAATACACCTTCAACTAGCTCACCGTGGTGAGCAAATGCGTTACCTAGCTTCTGAGTGTCTTGTACTTTGAATAGACCAGATGCTGTTTTTAGCGTACCAGCGTCACCACATTGACCGCCTGACTCAGCGTAGAATGGTGTCTCTTCAAGGATGATGATTGCTTTGTCGCCAGCCGATAGTGAAGATACTTCTTCGCCGTCAACGAATAACGCAGAAATCTCACCCGCACCTTCAGTACCTGTGTAACCACAGAACTCAGTGTTCGTGTCTACTTTGATCGTTGCGTTGTAATCAGTACCGAACTGACCCGCTTCACGTGCACGCTTACGCTGTGCTTCCATCGCCTTCTCAAAGCCTTCTTCATCGATAGTAAAGTCGCGTTCACGAGCTACATCGTTAGTAAGGTCAGCTGGGAAGCCATATGTATCGTAAAGTTTGAAGACTGTTTCACCGTCAAGCTCTTTGCCTTCAAGTGCGTCCAATGCGTCGTTAAGGATAACCATGCCACGCTCTAGCGTGCGACCAAAGTTCTCTTCTTCAATGCGAAGTACTTTTTCAACAAGCTCTTGCTGTTTCTTAAGTTCATCTGCAGCAGAACCCATCACTTCAGCCAGTACACCTACAAGCTTGTGGAAGAACACGCCTTGTGCACCAATCTTGTTACCGTGACGAACTGCACGACGAATAATACGACGTAGAACGTAGCCACGACCTTCGTTTGAAGGCATAACGCCATCAGCGATTAGGAATGAACAAGAACGGATATGATCAGCAATAACGCGCAGCGATTGGTTAGATAGGTCGTCATGACCTACCACTTCTGCTGTCGCTTTGATTAGCTTTTGGAATACATCAATTTCGTAGTTAGAGTGAACGCCCTGCATGATTGCAGAAATACGCTCAATACCCATACCAGTATCTACAGCTGGCTTAGGTAGCGGTTCCATAGTGCCGTCAGCATGACGGTTGAACTGCATGAATACATTGTTCCAGATCTCGATGAAACGGTCACCATCTTCTTCAGGTGTACCAGGACGGCCGCCCCAGATGTGCTCACCGTGATCGTAGAAGATTTCAGTACATGGACCACAAGGACCAGTGTCACCCATTGTCCAGAAGTTATCAGATTCAAACTTCTTGCCGCCTTCTTTGTCGCCGATGCGAACAATCTTGTCAGCTGGGATGCCCACTTTCTTGTTCCAGATTTCGAATGCTTCGTCATCTGTCTCGTAAACCGTTACTAACAGGCGATCTTTTGGCAGACCTAGTGTTTCAGTCAGGAATTCCCAAGCAAACCCAATCGCTTCTTCTTTGAAGTAATCACCAAAGCTGAAGTTACCTAGCATTTCGAAGAATGTGTGGTGACGAGCCGTGAAACCTACGTTTTCAAGGTCATTGTGTTTACCACCCGCACGTACACAACGCTGAGCCGTAGTTGCTCGAGTGTAGGCACGTTTTTCGGCGCCTAAGAAGCAATCTTTGAATTGGTTCATACCTGCATTAGTAAATAGCAGGGTTGGATCGTTATGTGGAACTAACGATGAACTGTCTACGATTTGGTGTTCTTTGCTCTCAAAGAACTTAAGGAACGCATTGCGAACCTCATCAGTGCTCATGTACATGCAGCTCTTCCTGAAAATAGTCGAGTTAGAATTTTGCCGTATTGTAGATCATGGTTAAGGCTTCGACTAGTTTTCTTGTAGAAAAGACACCCTTGGGCAGGATTTTAGTTGGAATTCGATAAAATG
Organism: Vibrio sp. 10N.222.54.E6; assembly: GCF_041473955.1. Taxonomy (NCBI): domain Bacteria; kingdom Pseudomonadati; phylum Pseudomonadota; class Gammaproteobacteria; order Vibrionales; family Vibrionaceae; genus Vibrio; species Vibrio sp. 10N.222.54.E6. The sequence continues at coordinate 5,608 of NZ_JBFRTD010000005.1, forward strand.
AAGAATATTCCACTAGCTCGAGCAAAGAAAAAACAAAAAAAACCTCGCACAATATGTACGAGGCTTAAGCAGTTGAAACTCAATCGAAAACCAGTAAACCGTTATTAAGAGTCTGTCTTACTGGTTAATGCTTAGTGCGTAAGATAACCACTTCATTTTGGTCTAGGTTAAATGTGCCGCTGCCATTAGAAACAACCACTTGGTCAGTGCCTAATACACTATCGTAAGTTCCGTTTGCCAATCCTAAATTCACCGCGTTAACCGATGTACCTTGACCGAGGTTCATTGCAACCACAACTACGTCATCGCCTGCGTTACGTTCATATACCAATACATCATTGCTGATCCAGCGCTCAATATAATCACCTTGCTGCACCGCATAGCTTTCTTTACGTAACTTACTCAACTTTTTAATCATCTTGTAAGCATTGGTCGTTTTATCAAAGCTTGGCATCATTTCACGGTTGTATGGGTCATTACCTTGTTGGCCAAAACTGTTGGTAGTGAAGTTAGCCGCGTAGTGCTCTGTTCCATAGTAAATACATGGAATGCCACGAGAGGTCATAATAAGCGCTAAACCCAACTCCACTCTGTCTTGTGCAAATGCAACACTTTGACGACCACCCCACTTGTCTTTGCCTGCGCCAAAGTTCTTCGCGTCTGAGCGTAAAACGGTAGAGATACGTGACGCATCGTGGTTATCTAAGAACACCACTTGCCAATCACTGCTTGTGAATTTTTGGTCTCTCAGCTTCATGTAGTTATTAATGGCATACATGCCAGTTCCATTGTGTTGTAGCAAGGCGTTTTCGATGGTGTTTCTCAAACCAAAATCAAGCAATGCAGAGCCTGATGTATTGGCAAAATCGATAGAGGCAAAGTTTGATCCTGTTGCGTCAGCACCTGAATCCATCCACTCACCAAAGAAATAGAAATCTTTACCTTGGCTTTTCTTCGCGTACGCGTTTATTTGGCCAGTAAAATCTTGGATAAACTCTTTATCCATATGTTTCACCGCATCAATACGAATCGCATCCACACCTAAATCAACCCAGAATTTCGCGCCATCAATCAAGTACTGACGCGCAGGGCCATCTTTACGTTGGTCAAAATCGGTTAAGTTAAACAAGGTTTTATTACGAACCGCCCATGCGTCGTTCCATTCCCAATCTTTACCGTTTTCAGCGATCGCTCCATTATGATGGTAATACCCTGCATTATCATTTTTGTAGTCGGTAACTCGAACACCCTTTTTATAAAGTACACCGTATTCCCCTTCATCATCAGGGTTAGAGTGATTAGGCGCATAGTCCAGCACGAGTTTCATGCCGTAGCTATCCATTTTCGTCTTTAATGCTTTAAAATCGGCAACGGTACCTAGATGCTCGTCAACTTTAAAGAAGTCACGTCCCCAGTAGCCGTGGTAACCCGCACCGCCTCGACTGTCAGGCACGTTAATGTTATCTGCTGGAGGCGTTATCCAAATGGCCGTGATCCCCATATCATGCAAGTAATCTAGCTTTGCAGTTAAACCTTTTAAGTCACCACCAAAGTATTTTTTGAAATCCGATTTGTCTGCCGAATACATGTCGGCACCCGTCGCTGTATTATTGGCTGAATCGCCATCATAGAAACGGTCAAGAAACACGAAATACATGGTTTCATCACGCATATCAAAGGGAAGTTTTTCATGGACCACCACTTTATTCGTGTCGTCATAGAAATTAATTTCGTAGGTTTTATTAGGGTCAACTGAGAAATTTGATAGAGGGTAGTTTTCAGACCAATCACCAAAGCGATCAACCTTAAAACTAGGAGAGTTCGTTCCATCACCGGTATTAAATTTTTTCACTATTTGCCAGTGGTTTGCTTTCACTTTAACCATAGATTCGGCTTGCCAGTTATTGGCTGTACCACGGAAATAGGCCTGGTTCCAATCTGCCATAGCAGGTAGGGAAGCCAGTAATGCTGATAGCACAATAAGCTTATTCTTCATGTGTCGTCCTTTATTCACGTTATGTTGGTGTAGGTTATTGTTTTATATTCTTGTCACGCGATTTAACTATCAGGTCGTGTTTCGTGAGCATGCTATATAGCCTCCCTCCCATACAACCATTACGGCCGCGTTAAATAATGTCAGAAGCGATGAAGTCAGCTGTACGAATAAAACCTTCCTTATATAAGTTCTATTTAATTGAGGCGTGACAGTATCTTGAGAATGAGTTCTCAGGATTCATTTATATTTTTATTATGCCCTTAAGCCAAAGTGAGATACTTAGGGCATATTATTAAAGTGAGGTGTTAGAACGTTCTATTGAAACCATTCATCTACGATAGTTAATGCCAATAAGGCCTGATTTTACAACGTCAGGTTCTGTTCGGTTTCACCATCAAAAATATGGCAAAAAGCAGAATCAAAATTAAAGCGTACTTGGCTGCCAATATCTGATGTACTTATGCTTTGGTTATTCACTCGCGCAACAATTTCGTTATCACCCAATTTGAAATACAGGTATTTTTCATTCCCTAAGTTTTCAACCACGGTCAGCTCACCAGGGTGTACGTTCACCATCTCATCATCAGCGGCAATATTTATGTGTTCAGGTCGAATGCCTAGACACACGGGCTTATCAATATGACCCACAAGCTTTTCTTGCAAACGTTTAGGAATAATAATTTGGGCGTTAGGGGCAAGTTCCACGTAAATGTCATCACCTAACTTGCGTAGGGTTGTGTTCACTAAATTCATGGCTGGGGAGCCGATAAAACCCGCCACAAACTTGTTCTGTGGTGCGTTGTACAAGTTGGTCGGCGTGTCCACTTGCATAATGTTACCTTGATTTAATACACAAATTCGGTCGCCTAAAGTTAAAGCTTCCGTTTGATCGTGCGTGACATAAATCATGGTCGCAGGGTTACCTTCATCTTTAAGAGACTTGTGTAGTTGTGCGATTTTCACACGCATCGAAACACGTAGTTTGGCATCAAGGTTGGATAGAGGCTCATCAAATAAGAATACGTCCGGTTTACGAACAATGGCTCGTCCCACCGCGACACGCTGACGCTGACCACCCGACATTTCTTTAGGCTTACGATACAGGAGATCAGTAATTTCTAGTTTTTCAGCGGCATCTTCTACGCGTTGTTTGATCTCTTCTTTTGGTCGCTTTTGCATTTTCAAACCAAAGGCCATATTATCGAAGACCGTTTTGTGTGGGTACAACGCATAGTTTTGGAATACCATGGCAATACCACGCTCTTTAGGCGCTAAATCATTCACCACTCTATCGCCAATACGCACTTCCCCTGCTGAGATATCTTCTAAGCCAGCAATCATTCGTAATGTGGTAGATTTGGCGCAACCAGACGGCCCAACAAATACCATGAACTCACCTTCGTGAATATCTAAGTCAATTCCGTGTACGGCTTTAAAACCATTATCGTACTGTTTTTCTACTTTACGCAGGTTAACTGTTGCCATTTGAAACTCCGAATACGGGTTAAATCTTGATAGGTAAAAATCTTTTTAGCCAGTGACTGGAGCTCTCAAGTTACTGGCTAAAAAGACGTAAACGTTAATCATTTAGGGTTTATGTTTAAAACATAGGTACTCTGATATTCAGAGCACCTTTCATCTGTATCACTGCGTCAACCACGAGTTTATAAACGGTGTTATACAGCGTGGTTATAAATGGTGATATAGAGTGGGTTATGTCGGTGCTACATCGGTTGGCTACATCGCTTATTTACACGCTTTAACCAATGCACGAACTGGCTTCTTATCTTCGTTAATTTCAACACTCCATAAATATTTGCCATCCTCTGGAATATTAACGGTTGTGTTTTTTGCAAAGCCACCGCGTTTTAGTGCTTTCTCATAACCTGCCGTCATCGACATGCCAGCTGCGGTAAATTGTGGAGACCAGCCCATCGTTGCGAACTGCAAACTTACGTTGCCCGCTTTTTCTTCGCTTACCACTTGGTAAATACCTTTGCCTTTATGCGACATTTGACGGTTTTCCATGTGGATCCACTGACCATCAGGGAAAGTGCCTATAACATAAAGTGAAGGACGAATTGGCCCGCGATCTTCCACCGTGGCGAGATTACAATCGGCGAAAGGACCTGTTGCTTTCATTTGATCAGCTGCTGGCGTGTCAGCTGTGCTCGCACAGCCCATTAACGCTGAAGATAAAAGTGCGGCTACAAGTAGAGTACGTTTCATTGTCATTTCCTTATTATTTTTTATATATGTAGGGTTCTATTCCGTTTTAGTCATCGCGAGTTAGGGCTTTAATTTTTTAAAGCTCTCGCTTCGGCAACCTATAAACGAAATAGTCTCGCTATTAAGCTCTTTTTCGGTACCACCGATCTTTTGTCTGTATCAAGTTCTAACGATTTAGAGTTTGGACGGGGGTTACTGTTTTTTTGATGAGTTAATTTGTTCAATACGGCTAAGTTTTTATAATAAGAACGTGCATCTTTCGCCGGATAACCGAACAGATCACTATTGGCAGGGAAAGAGTGGCTCACACCTGATTTGGCTTTAATAACGGAGTTTTTCCCGATAGTAAGATGCCCTGCGGTACCGGCTTGACCATGTACAATGACATGATCTTCCAAAGTAGTGTGGCCCGCAAAACCAGCCTGAGATACCAGTAAACAATGCTGACCTATTTTGCAGTCATGCCCTATTTGCACTAGGTTATCTATTTTGGTTCCACGACCAATAACGGTGTCGCCTAAAGTGCCTCTGTCGATGGTGTTATTACAGCCAATTTCAACTTCATCACCAATGATCACTCGACCCACACTTTCCACGCGTTCATAACGGGTGTTGTGCCCGGTCATGTATTCGAAGCTGTAATTACCAATGGAGTTGTTAGAGTCAATGGTGACATTGTTACCAATCACAGTGCCTTCTTTGATGACTGTATTGGCATGAATTGCAACGTTATTGCCGATTGTTACACCGTTCATGATTTTAACACCGGGCATGAAATGGCAACCTTCACCTATTTGACAATGCTTTCCGATATAAACATCGGGAGTATCTGATGTATTCCCTTGATCAAATAATTGATATTTTTGAACTTTATAATGACGCATTAGTTGATTGAGCTTCTCAGCTTCGAGCTTCTCAATCACGATTTTTGTTTTTGCTTTAGTCTGTAAAACGGCTTCTGGCCCAACAATGACATCAGCCAAAGTTTCAGATAGCCCTTTTAAATCGGCTTTAGCAAAGACAATGGCTAAGCCGCCCTCTTCTACGCTGGAAACTGGGCGAATCTTCGATATTTCTACCGTGTTATCACCTTCAATTTTTCCACCAACGATTTGGGCGATATCTGAAACTTTGATCATAATATTACTCTGTCATTTGAGTTGTGATTAATACCACTTAGAAGCGGTAAAGCGCTTGTAGGTACATTGTTTCTTGTTCTACAGTTTTCTCTTCGCCTTTCAGCTTAGAGAAGGTCTCTGTGTCTTTAGCCCACTCAAGTTCGCCTTTTACCAACCAATCGTCGCCAATTGCTTGCTCATAGCCTAAAGTTGCCTTACGAATATCTTTGAAGAAAGTTTCGTTCTTTGCCCAACCGTCTGTATGTTTCGTTTCGTTTTCACCAATACGAGCACGAACGTACATAGTGCCGGCTTCTTCAAAGCTGTACTGAACGATTGGTTCAATATACATCTCGGTGAAATCGCTGGCTTCATTGAGTGAACCGTTTCCGGTTTTCGCTTTATTTTCTTTAACTTGATAGTAGAGCTCAGCTGCAACTTCCCACTGACCAAAGCGCTTGTAAGGTTTAAATAAGAGGCTGTAACCTTCCTCTTCACGAGAACCCCAAGCACTCTTATCTGAATCGTTGTATAGGTACTCTAGGTTTGAATAGAAGCCCGCTGAATATTCATTATTCCAGTACGTAAGGTATGGACGAATACTGTGCTCAGCTTTCGTGGTTTTCAAGCCGTCTACTTTCGCAGAAGTAACAATATCACCCTTTGTATATTCCAACTCATAGATCAAGCCCGTTCCCCAACCATTTCCTAGCTGAAAACTTTTATTTAATGATAATAAGTGCTTATATCCATTTTCTGTTTCTGCGTATGCGCCTTTCTTTTTCTTACGATTTTCAAGTTTGAACGCGTAAAGTGCGGTCGCATTCCACGCAGCGTTGTTATAGAAGACGTTAAACACTTCATGAGTCGTTGTACGCTCTTTAGACTTGCCACCACCCCATGATGCAAAATCAGTGATGTTTTTCTCTTCGACTTCAATCGATGTTCCAACATGCCCACCAAATTTTAAAGCGTCATAAAAAAAGATATCACTTGGAGACATAGTTCGGTCATCAGCAGCCGAAGCGCCAGCACTAATAAGTAGAGTGTTGGTGATCACTACAGACAATAATGTTTTTTTCACGGTCATTCCTTATTGATTCTTCACTGAATCATTTGTTGTTATTTGTAGGGTTATTTTTGTTCACTGTTTCTCTTTATCTATCCACTGTGTCTCTTGATAGGCTTGCTGATTTCGCAACATTTAACCAGAAAAACATAGTCGTCCGTAATGAACGCCTATTTATTGTTCTAGAATTATAAATGTTTTGCTTCCTATTGAATTTAGAAATGAGAGATCAATCACCCTTGACTGCGGAGATTATTGATCACCATCACAAACGGTAGGCTTTTCATTAATCTAAGTATCAAAATGAACAAAGCACCGTTTAAAACCCCCAATAAACAAGACATAAAACCCTATAGCTACCAGATGTAAAAAGCACAAACAGAAGGTGATAACTGTCACAAATACGCTGGTATTTTAACCAGGTAATGTTGACATATTGTCGGCGAGACATAACATAGTAGTACTTAACGAACGACTACTATGATTTTAAATAGCGCGGTGTCAGTATGAAAAATTCAGGAATGAAAAAGAATCTATTCGCGGCAGCCTTAATGGCGGCAACGTTAACGACCAGTACATTAACGGCTGCAGCAGATGCAAACGCAGACACAATTCAGCCAGAAAATGGGGCTGAGTTGTTAATCTGGACCGACAAAACAACACTCGACTACATGGAGTACGCCGCTCAGTCCTTTAATAAGGAGTTAGGATACGATATTGATTTTTCATTCCGTGGGTTAGCGCCTATCGATGCCGCTTCTCGTTTGATTCAGGATGGCGGCTCTGCTCGCGTGGCAGATGTAGTCGAGATTGAACATGACTTATTGGGGCGATTAGTCGTGGCAGGTGGGGCGATGGAGAATCTGGTATCTGCCGAACGTATCTCGAATACTTTTATGCCAAATGCGATTAATGCGTCTCAAGCTGAAGGGGTGAGCTATGGCTTCCCAGTTAGCTTCGCCACTACCGCTCTGTTCTACAATAAAGATTTACTGACTAAAGCACCTGAAACTTTTGAAGAAATTATTGAATTTTCAAAAACTTTCAACAATAAGCAAGAGCATAAATACGCACTGCTTTGGGACATACAGAACTATTACGAGTCTCGTATGTTTGTCACGCTTTACGGCGCATACGAATTTGGTAATAACGGTACCGATGCAAAAGACATCGGCATCAATTCTGAAAAAGCCCAACAAGGCTTAGAAGCAATGAAAACCCTGCAAGTGGCCAACAATTCAAATCCAGTTGATATGCGCAACCCGCAAGTACGTCGTGGCTTATTTAATGAAGGAAAAGTCGCCGCTATTATCGACGGCCCTTGGGCAATCGAAGGGTATCAAGAATCAGGGATAAATCTTGGTGTTGTACCTATGCCTAAATTAGCAGGCCAACAACCACGCACTTTTGCAACTGTTCGTCTTGCGGTTGTGTCTTCTTACACTGAGTATCCGAAAGCCGCACAATTATTTGCTGACTACCTTACTTCCGACGCGATGCTGAAAAAACGCTATGAGATGTCAAGAGCACTCCCTCCGATCCAGTCAGTTATGGAAGAGATCATTGTTGATGCCGATGAAGCCACTTACGCCATTATTACGCAAGGTTTCTACTCAGACGCAATGCCATCGATTCCTGAAATGGGCTTCATTTGGTCACCAATGGCCAGTGCTATTACAGACTACTGGGTAAACGATAAACCTGCGAGTTCTGTTCTTGACCGTGCGCTTTCGATCATCGAAGAACAAATAGAATTACAAGAGTAACCTCTGAACTCCCGTCGCGACTTACAAGCGACTTAGCTCATGCGCTGTGTCATAAAGCCACAGCGCTAGTTCAGGGCGTGACCAGAAAACGAATACATAACGACAACCTAAACAATAGAGATAAACAATGTTGTTAACAGAGAATCAGCCGGCATCGCGAATGCCCGCTTCACTCCTTATTATGGGGAGTACACAGATCGTAAAAGGTCATTGGATAAAAGGCGGTGTATTTTTAGCCATGCAGCTAATCACATTGTTGATTCTCCCGGAGCTGTTGGCCTCGCTAAAAGGCTTAGTCACTTTAGGAGATGTCGCTCAAGTTCGTGAAGGCTTTAAAATATTACAGGGCGATAACTCGGTCTTTATGTTGGTCGAAGGGGTCATAGCCCTACTCTACAGCTTCTTATTCATCTGTCTGTACATCGCTAATGTCCAAGATGCAAAAGTCAGCCTTAAGTCACGACTGAACCTTCGAGAACAATTTAAAGACATTTACGACCAAAAGTTCGCGTTCATCATGCTATCGCCAGCTTTTATTGCCAGTATCGCATTCATTATTTTACCAATCATAATTACGGTACTCGTCTCTTTCACTAACTATTCGGCACCTCATCATATCCCACCAAGAAACCTTGTAGATTGGGTGGGGTTTAAAAACTTTGTTTCACTATTTGAACTGAAAATATGGTCGAGCACTTTCTTCGGTGTCGCTTCTTGGACGGTTCTGTGGGCATTTTTTGCCACCATATGTACTTGTGGGTTTGGTTTTTTACTGGCGCTTGCGCTACAAAATCGAAACATTAAAGCAAAAAAAGCATGGCGCTTTATCTTTATTCTCCCTTATGCCATTCCTGCTTTCGTGACCTTATTGATGTTCCGCTTGCTACTGAATGGTATTGGACCAGTCAACGCAACGTTAAACTCGTGGGGCTTTGATTCGATTGCCTTCTTATCAGACCCTTTCACCGCAAAAATTACCGTTATCGCGGTGAGTGTTTGGGTTGGCGCACCTTACTTTATGCTGCTTATTGCAGGGGCACTGACTAACATTTCAAGCGAACTTTATGAAGCCAGTGAAGTCGATGGTGCAAGCAAGTTCCAGCAATTTAAAGAAATCACCCTGCCTATGGTGTTGCACCAAGTGGCCCCATCGTTGGTCATGACCTTTGCCCATAACTTCAATAACTTTGGGGCGATTTACCTGTTAACCGAAGGGGGTCCTATCAACCCTGAATATCGATTCGCAGGACATACCGACATTTTGATCACTTGGATTTACAAGCTCACGCTCGACTTCCAGCAGTATCAAATCGCTTCGGTTATCTCAATCATTATCTTCTTGTTCTTGTCTGGTATTGCGATATGGCAATTCAGCCGCATGAAGTCATTCAAAGACGATGTAGGTATGTAACATGGCTAATTTAAATAGTACGAATAAGTTAATTAACATGGACAAATACATTGGAAAAATAGGCACCCTAGTCGTGTACCTATTTCTCATTGCCAACGCATTATTAGTACTTGGACCAGTGATTTGGACAGTGCTAGCTTCATTCAAAACAGGGAATAACTTATTCAGTTCTTCTTTCACAAGTATTGACTTTACGCTCGACCACTACCGCGCATTGTTCACGGACACACCCTATTTAGACTGGTATAAAAACACCTTTCTTCTCGCGACAGCGAATATGGTTATCTCACTGGTTGTCGTGACTATTTCAGCGTTTGTGTTCTCTCGCTACCGCTTCAATGGTAAGCGCAACATTATGATGAGCATTCTTGTATTGCAGATGTTCCCGGCCTTTCTTTCGATGACGGCTATCTACATCTTGCTATCAAAAATGGGATTGATTGATACCTATGCTGGCTTGTTATTTGTGTATGTAACGGGCTCATTACCATTCATGATTTGGTTGGTGAAAGGTTATTTCGATGCCATTCCCACTTCATTAGATGAAGCAGCAAAAATTGATGGCGCAGGCCACATGACGATTTTCCTCGAGATCATTCTCCCTCTCGCGAAACCTATCTTAGTGTTTGTTGGTTTAGTGTCTTTCACCGCACCTTGGATGGACTTCATTTTACCTACGCTGATCTTACGCAGCGAAGAAAAAATGACGCTAGCCATCGGTATTTTCAGTTGGATTTCATCTAACTCAGCGGAGAATTTTACGCTGTTTGCCGCGGGTTCATTATTGGTTGCAGTGCCCATCACTTTGCTATTTGTTGCGACTCAAAAACACATTACTACCGGCCTCGTCAGCGGTGCAGTTAAAGAATAATAATTAGGGATGATTTCCGCTATGGCTATTACAAATTCAGTTATCAACAAACCGATTACAAAAAGCTCGCTGACTCACTCAGCAAAAAGTGCAGACAGCTACGCTTACAACAATGAAACGCTTCACCTTCGCTTACGCTGTGCAAAAGGCGAACTAGACAAGGTTTCACTTTGGATAGGCGACCCGTACCACTGGGCAGAAGGTGGCCTCGATGGTGGCAACCTAGGTGGCAGTGATGCACACGGTTGGGTGGGTGGCAATGAAGTGACCATGATTCATGAAGGGGAAACCGAGTACCACGACCACTGGTTTGCAGAGTTTACTCCACCGAAACGTCGTAGCCGCTATGGCTTTATTTTGTACGGAAAAGGCGGCGAAAAGATTCTATTTGGAGAAAAACGCTGCGCCGACATTTCAACGACTGAAAACGCAGAAATCGAGCTGAGTAACTTAAGCAATTTCTTCTGTTTTCCTTACATAAACCCTCGTGACGTTTTAAAGACACCGACGTGGATAAAAGACACCATTTGGTACCAAATATTCCCAGAGCGCTTTGCCAATGGTCGCCCTGAAACATCACCTGCCAACGTGCAACCTTGGGGAACCAGACCTGTATCCGACAACTTTATGGGTGGCGATTTATGGGGCGTGATCGATAAGCTCGATTACCTGCAAGATCTTGGCGTGAATGGTTTGTATTTGTGCCCTATTTTCACAGCCAACGCCAACCATAAATACGACACTGTCGACTACTACAATGTAGACCCGCACTTTGGCGGCAATGAAGCTTTTAAAGCACTCGTCGATGAAGCCCATAAACGCGGCATGAAAATTATGCTCGACGCGGTGTTCAACCACATTGGGTCTCAATCTCCACTATGGCTAGACGTTGTGAATAACGGGGCAAAGTCCAAATACGCCGACTGGTTTTGGATCAATCAGTTCCCTGTATACCCAGATACGCCAAAAGAAGACTGGGATTTCTGGAACTTAAACTACGAAACTTTCGCCAACGTCGTCGAAATGCCAAAGCTGAATACTGAAAATGAAGAGTGCCGCGCATACTTATTAGACGTGGCGCGCCACTGGGTAGAAGAGTTCAACATTGATGGATGGCGTTTAGACGTAGCCAACGAAGTGGACCACGCGTTTTGGCGTGACTTCCGTAAAGTCGTAAAAGATGCCAACCCAGACTGCTACATTCTTGGGGAGATTTGGCACGAAGGTATGCCTTGGCTACGCGGCGACCAATACGATTCGTTGATGAATTATCCGCTGACACAAGCCATTACCGACTACTTTGGTCTTGGCGACGTTGATAAAGAGAGCTTTGTAAATGCAGTGAACGCGTCGTACATGGCATACCCACGCAACGTAAACGAAGCGATGTTTAACTTATTAGATAGCCATGACACCACTCGCATTATCTCTTTATGCCAGGGCGACAAACGTAAAGCTAAATTAGCTTATTTATTTATGTTCACTCAAGTCGGTGCTCCATGCATTTATTATGGTGGCGAAATTGGTATGGATGGCGGCCGCGGCATGGGCAGCGAAGACAACCGAAAATGCATGATATGGGAAGAATCAGAGCAAGACTTAGAATTCAAAAACTTCATTCAAGAAATGATCGCTTTGCGTAAAGCCAATCCCGATTTTAATCAGCCTTGCATTGACTGGTTAAACGTGGAGGATGAAAAAGGGACGGCAGACAAAGAGTGTATCGCTTACCTCCGTGGCAATTTAATGTTTGTTCTAAACAACAGCGATAAAGATAAACAGATCATGCTCGATGGAAAATCACTGACCATTAGCGCTTATGGCTACGTGATTGAGCAAGCGAACTAAATCCAAGTGTGTCATTAATCAAATCATGCTCATTAAAGCAGAACCAAATATAGTGATGGGAATCGCGATTGATTCCCACTCTATTTACTCGGTCGCCAGCACCTCTAACGGACAAGAGGTGTATAGAATGGTGCAGCGCACTCCTGGCGACCTTGCCCACTTGACTCAACATTTGATAAGCCGAATATCAAGCGTCAGCTACCGCTATGGACGTATCGCCGCGATAGGCATAAGTGTATCTGAGTTTTTTTTATCTCATCGCCAATCCGTACATGAAGTTGCAAAATCAAGTCCTACTCACTCGACAGAAATCACCCAATTAACACGAAACCTGAATCAGCATTTCAAGGTCGACTGCTCGCTTGTGATGCATTCACACAGTGCGGCCATTGCGTGCGACGCTATTAGTAACGCCATGAAAAGCGCTGACTCAATTGAACAACCACTCTCGGCAGGTTCAAGTCTAAATAAGAGGGCTAGAGATTTATACAAAGAGGCCATACTCAGCGTATTTTTGGGCGATGGTTGTGGCATAAGTTTTTATCAAAATAACGAGCAAGTGCACCACCCATTAAGCTCACATTGGGCACATTCAAGGTTGCCTAATTTTCAATGGCTCGTTGATGGCTTAACTCCTGTATGTCGCTGTGGAAATGAGGCCTGCATTGAACAGTTTTTATCCGCACCAAGTATTGAGCGGCAATATCATCAAGTCGTGCTAAAAGACCAAACTTTAGCGCAAATTTTTTCAGGCGTAGACCTAAGTGAACCGCATGCATCGCGCATATATCGTACTTATATCGACCAATTGGCGCGCAGTTTAGTTAATCCCATTCAACAATTACTGCCTACACGACTCGTATTATCAGGCGAAGCAACGACCTATCCTACATTAACGGCAGATTTAAAAGTCGCATTGTCTCGCTACATTCACGTTAATGAAATTCCAGTGATTATTCACCCAAAACAAGATGAATTCACCTTTGCTCGCGGAGCGTTTCTCATCGCTGAAAAAAATCACAACAATCATTTACGCTCGTCGTGACAAGAATGGTAACCTTAGAAGGAGAAGATATTGAATAGTTTCAGAGGACAACCCGTGTCAGAGCTAGTCACCAAATTAATGGATTTTGGGTTTACCAAAACCGATGCGCTTGTTTATATTAATTTACTCAAAAATGGCCAATCCAGCGGATATAAAATCGCGAAAGAGATCTCTATCTCCCGCTCTTCTGTTTACTCGTCTATCGATAACCTTTACGCCAATGGCTACATTTTCATGTCTGATGGCGACACTAAAGAGTACGAAGCTAAATCACCAGACTTGATTTTCAGCCAGATAGAAAAAAAGACCGTCACTAATATTAATTTCCTTAAATCAGAATTATCTAAGATGATGCTGAAAGAGGAAAAAGAGTTCGTTTACAACGTATCGGGGTTCGACAACTTACTTCAAAAGGCCAAGGAAATCATTAATCAGGCAAATCTAGAAATTTACCTGAATACCGATTTTAACCTTGAATTGTTTGGCAAAGAATTATGCGACGCCGTGGAACGTGGAGTTCGAGTGATTGGCTTTTCATTCAACAAAATGGCGAGCCCACATGAAAAAATAGAATTACATTCGCGTTCTGAAAATGAAGAAACCGAATACCCTTCACACCGCTTTATGTGTGTAGCCGATATGAAGCTCGCCCTCATGTTCTCACACCGTGAAGAAACTTTAGGCTTGTATGCAAACAATCGCTTAATTGTAAAAATGATCGCAGAGCATATTCACAGCGATATTTACCTAACAGAATACGAGCGCCTGGCTCCTAATCAGCACCAACACGTCAGAGTAAATACGATTCACGAACAGCACAATGCTATGGTACTCGACGAGCTTAAGAAGCACTAGTTCAGCAGACCGAATTCAATAATAAGATACGAACAAAGGTCTAGTAATAGGCCTTTAGGGGCAAGAACTTTTGACGGTAATCGATTTAACCCAAAGGGTTTCTTTGATTATTTGATAAAGAATAGACCTATGAGTGCATGACTGTAAGTAATCTAGAGCAACCACCGTCACTTTCCTCTAAACATTCAAATACCTTACATTTTTACGACTGAAACAATAAAGCCTCGAAAATTCGAGGCTTTAAAATCTTTCAAAGTCATGCTTTCTTATGAAGGTGACTTAACAAAACGTTAGCTTATAGCTCTTCGTTTTCTTCTTCCTTCTCTGCACCTTTCTCTTCAAGCACAGCAGGAGTTAGCAGTAACTCACGAAGTTTAGTATCAATTTCTAGAGCAACTTCTGGGTTTTCACGCAGGTATTTACCAGCGTTAGCTTTACCTTGGCCGATCTTGTCGCCTTTGTAGCTGTACCAAGCGCCTGCTTTTTCTACTAGCTTATTCTTAACACCTAAGTCGATAAGCTCACCTTCGCGGTTGAAGCCCTTTCCGTAAAGGATTTGAGTTTCAGCTTGTTTGAATGGTGCAGCAATCTTGTTCTTAACAACCTTGATACGAGTTTCGTTACCAACAACTTCATCACCATCTTTAATCGCGCCAGTACGGCGAATATCAAGACGAACAGATGCGTAGAACTTAAGTGCGTTACCACCTGTTGTTGTTTCAGGGTTACCAAACATCACACCAATTTTCATACGAATTTGGTTAATGAAGATAGCCATACAGTTAGACTGCTTAAGGTTACCTGTTAGCTTACGCATTGCTTGAGAAAGCATACGTGCTTGAAGACCCATGTGGCTATCGCCCATTTCGCCTTCGATTTCTGCTTTAGGTGTTAGTGCTGCTACTGAGTCAATAACAAGAACATCGATAGCACCTGAACGAGCCAGTGCATCACAAATTTCTAGAGCTTGTTCGCCTGTATCTGGTTGAGACACAAGCAAAGCGTCGATATCAACACCCAACTTTTGAGCGTAGATAGGGTCTAGTGCGTGCTCGGCATCGACGAATGCACACGTTTTGCCCACTTTCTGTGCTGCAGCAATAAGCTCAAGCGTTAACGTTGTTTTACCTGATGATTCTGGACCGTAAACTTCTACGATACGTCCCATCGGTAGGCCACCAGCACCTAGTGCGATATCTAGAGATAGAGAACCTGTAGAAATAGTTTCTACGTCCATTGTGCGGTTATCACCAAGACGCATGATTGAACCTTTACCAAATTGCTTTTCAATCTGACCAAGGGCTGCGGCTAACGCTTTTTGTTTATTCTCGTCCATTACTATCTCCACATAATCGGTTGTCTTAACAAGCGATCTAGAATCTATTTCTAACCCACATAGGGGTGACTAATTGGCTTTTATTATACTGTTGATTCATACAGTGTCTATACCTGTGTGAAAATAATTTGTACAAATGTTACTTACCTTCCATTGATAGGTAATCATAAATAACTTGTAGGGCATGGTGCGTGGCTTGTTGGCGTACTTGTGATCTGTCGCCTGTAAATACATGCGTTTCTACTTTATCCCAACCGTTTAGTGCTTTCCAAGCGAAACATACCGTTCCAACAGGCTTATCTTCGGTCGCGCCACCTGGGCCAGCAATACCACTGATCGATACAGAGATAGTCCCATTTGAATGTTGCAATGCCCCGCTCGCCATTTCTATTACGACAGGCTCACTCACCGCACCGAACTCAACTAAGGTTTTAAGCTGTACGCCGATCATCTCTTGCTTCGCTTCATTGCTATAAGTAACAAATGCACGATCAAACCAACCAGAGCTCCCTGCGATATCCGTCACCGCGCTAGCAACCCCACCGCCAGTGCAAGATTCAGCCGTCACTAAAACGTGTTTATGTTTAGCGAGTAAGTGTCCAAGCTGTTCACTAAGATCTTGAGTCATCTGCATCATCAACTTCCCTTTATCTACTGTCATATCATTCGGATTCGCATCTTTTCGCATGTGTCGCTTTTCGCACGAAACGCTTTCACGTATCCTAAGCCGCAATAGAAATAAACGAAAGAAGTTAACTGTGAAAGCCGATCAAAAACATACTCCCATGATGCAGCAGTACCTAAAGCTAAAAGCAGAAAATCCAGAAATTCTGCTGTTCTACCGCATGGGCGATTTCTACGAGCTTTTCTACGATGATGCTAAAAAAGCCTCTCAACTCCTCGATATTTCGCTAACCAAGCGTGGCTCTTCAAACGGTGAGCCTATTCCTATGGCGGGCGTTCCATACCACGCCGTTGAAGGTTACCTTGCGAAGTTAGTGCAGTTGGGCGAGTCCGTAGCGATTTGTGAGCAGATTGGTAATCCAGCAACTTCAAAGGGCCCGGTTGAGCGTGCTGTCGTACGTATCGTTACACCCGGTACCGTGACCGATGAGGCTTTGCTTTCTGAGCGCATTGATAACCTGATTGCCTCTATTTACCACCACAATGGTAAATTTGGCTACGCGACGCTTGATATTACTTCTGGCCGATTCCAGCTATGTGAGCCGGAAACCGAAGAAGCAATGGCGGCAGAACTGCAGAGAACCTCACCTCGTGAGCTACTGTTCCCTGAAGATTTCGAACCTGTAAATCTAATGGCAAGCCGTAATGGCAATCGCCGCCGCCCGGTATGGGAATTTGAATTAGATACCGCGAAGCAGCAATTGAATAAGCAGTTTGGTACTCGCGATCTGGTTGGCTTTGGCGTAGAAGGCGCGAAACTAGGCTTATGTGCGGCTGGTTGTTTGATCCAATACGTGAAAGATACCCAACGTACTGCCCTTCCACATATCCGTTCACTGACGATGGATAAGCAAGATCACTCGGTGATCCTCGATGCAGCGACTCGCCGTAATTTGGAGATCACGCAAAATCTTGGTGGTGGTAGTGATAACACCCTTGCCGAAGTACTTGATCACACTGCGACAGCAATGGGTAGCCGTATGCTTAAGCGCTGGTTACATCAACCAATGCGCAATATCTCTGCACTCGATCAGCGCCTAGATGCTATTGGTGAAATGAAAGATTTAGCTCTGTTCACAGAACTACAGCCAACCTTAAAACAGATCGGGGATATCGAACGTATTCTTGCTCGATTGGCACTTCGTTCAGCTCGTCCTCGTGATATGGCACGACTTCGCCAAGCGATGGAATATTTGCCAGAACTTGCAGAAACACTGACGCAATTGAAGCACCCATACCTAACTCAACTTGCTCAATATGCCTCGCCTGTGGATGAGGTTTCTGAACTACTTGAGCGAGCGATCAAAGAGAACCCTCCCGTGGTTATCCGTGACGGTGGTGTAATTGCAGAAGGCTACAATGCCGAGTTAGACGAATGGCGCGACCTTGCAGCTGGCGCAACCGAATTTCTTGATAAACTTGAGCAAGAAGAGCGCGAACGTCATGGTATCGATACACTTAAAGTGGGCTACAACAACGTACACGGTTTCTTCATTCAAGTAAGCCGCGGACAAAGCCACCTTGTGCCACCACACTATGTTCGCCGTCAAACGCTGAAAAATGCAGAGCGTTACATCATTCCTGAGCTAAAAGAGCATGAAGACAAAGTGCTTAGCTCTAAATCGAAAGCCCTAGCTATCGAGAAGAAGTTGTGGGATGAGTTGTTTGATTTGTTACTGCCCTATCTAGAGCGACTACAAAACATTGCTTCTTCAGTGTCTCAACTGGATGTTCTTCAAAACTTAGCTGAACGCGCAGACACCCTTGATTACTGTCGTCCAACCATGACTGAGTCAGCTGGTGTACAAATTCAGGCGGGTCGTCACCCCGTTGTTGAACAAGTAATGGACGAACCGTTTATTGCTAACCCTATCGACCTCAATGATCAACGTAAGATGCTGATCATCACAGGTCCAAACATGGGTGGTAAGTCGACCTACATGCGCCAGACCGCACTCATTGCGCTGATGGCTCATATCGGTTGTTATGTTCCAGCAGAAAGCGCGACGATTGGTTCTATCGACCGTATCTTTACTCGTATTGGCGCATCCGATGACTTAGCTTCGGGTCGTTCAACCTTCATGGTTGAGATGACAGAAACCGCAAACATTCTGCACAACGCGACACCAAATAGCCTTGTGTTAATGGATGAAATCGGTCGTGGTACCAGTACTTACGATGGTCTGTCTCTGGCTTGGGCAAGTGCGGAATGGCTAGCCAATCAAATCAATGCGATGACACTATTTGCAACGCACTACTTTGAGCTAACTGAGCTACCAAACCAAATACCAACCTTAGCGAACGTACACTTAGATGCGGTTGAACATGGCGACAGCATTGCCTTTATGCACGCAGTTCAAGAAGGTGCCGCAAGTAAATCTTACGGCCTTGCGGTTGCAGGATTGGCTGGCGTGCCTAAAGCAGTGATCAAAAACGCACGTGCGAAGCTGACTCAGCTAGAAGCATTGAGTATCGACTCTCCGACATCAAAGCCAAGTGGCGTTGATATCGCGAACCAACTGAGCCTGATACCTGAACCAAGTGAAGTCGAACAAGCACTGGCGAATGTTGATCCTGATGATCTGACACCTCGCCAAGCATTAGAAGAACTCTACCGTTTGAAGAAGTTACTTTAGTCTCTTTCCAAGTAGGTTGCTATTGTCGTTTTGTACTGTCGCTTGAGTCGGCAGCATGAACAACAAAAGCCACAAACAAAAAAACGCTGAATTAAAGTCAGCGTTTTTATTTGTCTTCTATTCAAAGAAACATCATCAGTTCATTTAGTCGTTTTCTACGTTGAACAGGTTTTCCATATTCAAGCCTTGCTTGATTAAAATCTCACGTAGACGACGCAGACCTTCAACTTGGATTTGGCGAACGCGTTCACGAGTTAGGCTAATTTCACGGCCTACTTCTTCTAGTGTTGATGGTTCATAGCCAAGTAATCCAAAGCGACGCGCAAGCACCTCTTTCTGCTTAGGATTCAGCTCATCAAGCCAGAAAATCAACGAGTTCTTAATATCGCTATCTTGAGTTGAAACCTCAGGGTCTGAGTTGTTGATGTCCGGAATTATATCCAGTAGCGCTTTCTCACCATCACCACCGATAGGTGTATCAACAGAGCTCACTCTTTCGTTTAGACGAAGCATCTTGCTCACATCACCAACAGGTTTGTCTAGCTTAGAAGCAATTTCTTCTGCCGTTGGTTCATGGTCAAGTTTTTGTGAAAGTTCTCTTGCGGTACGTAGGTAGATGTTCAGCTCTTTCACAACATGGATTGGCAAACGGATAGTGCGAGTCTGATTCATTAGCGCACGTTCAATGGTTTGACGAATCCACCATGTTGCGTAAGTTGAGAAACGGAAGCCACGCTCTGGGTCAAACTTCTCTACGGCGCGAATCAAACCTAGGTTGCCTTCTTCAATAAGATCGAGAAGTGCAAGACCACGGTTGCTATAACGACGAGAAATTTTCACCACCAAACGCAGGTTACTTTCGATCATGCGTTTGCGTGCTGCTTCATCACCGCGTAGAGCTCGACGTGCATAAAGTACTTCTTCTTCAGCGGTTAATAGTGGTGAGAAACCGATTTCGCCTAAGTAGAGTTGAGTCGCATCTAAGCTTTTAGACGTAACTTCAGTCTCTTCTTTCGCTTCGGTTTTCTTAGTGACTGTTCGTTTTGCTTTTCCAAGAGCTTCCTGTTCCGTGGTTGCTTGGTTAAGATCGAACTCTTCTTTGGTTACTGCATTGCTTATACTCATAACGCCTCCCCCTGGCGAAATTAGCATGACATTACAACTTCATATGTCGCTAAATGACTATGTCACTCCATACAATACGTAATTTTTGCATATTGTATTTAAGGTAAATACCGTTTTGGATTAACTGATTTACCTTGGTAACGAATCTCAAAGTGCAGCCTGACACTGCTGGCTCCAGAGCTTCCCATTGTTGCAATCTTCTGCCCTGGTTTCACACTTTGCCCTTCAGATACTAATAGTCGGTCGTTATGCGCGTATGCACTTAAGTAATTATCATTGTGCTTCACAATCACTAGATTGCCGTAGCCTCGTAATGCATTACCCGAATAAACAACCGTTCCCCCTGCAGTAGATACTATTGGCTGACCTCGCTGTCCTGCTATGTCTATGCCTTTATTTCCTTGTTCGCCTACAGAGAACTTCTTAATTACTCTCCCTTTCGTTGGCCATAACCATTTGGATACTTTGTTACTCGTTGGTTTTGTTGGCGGTGTAACATTCTGTTTACCTTTAGAACCAACATACTCCTTTGATTTGGATTGTACAACCTTCTTTTGTGGATCTTTTTTCGCCACTTTGGTGGTTGTTTGAGCGGGCGCAGATTTAGAGCTTTTACTCTTTTGAGATGTTGTTTTAGGTTTGCTTGAGGCCAACAAAGTTGTGGATGCGGCAACAGGCGCAGCGACGGCTGCAACCGCTACCGTTGATTTACCATACGCTGGAGCGTTGTAGCTAGGACGCCATAACTTAAGGCTCTGTCCGGGATGGATGGTATAAGGTGCAGACAGATTGTTATAGCGAATCAGCTCTTTAACATCTTTATTTGTTACGTAAGCAATAAAATAAAGGGTATCGCCTTTTTTCACTTCATAGTAACTACCACGATAACTACCACGATCAATCGATGAGTAATTCTTGTTTAAGCTTGAAACTGGCGCAGGCGAATTCGCAGCACACCCAACAAGTGCACAGCTAAGCAGTAGAGAACTTCCTTTAAAAACCTTCGAACGCATCGACTTTCTATCCACCTACACCATTAATAATTTTATTAAGCTAACTCACCAGGTACAAGAGGTACAAATCGCACCATCTCGATAACACTCGATAAGAACTCATCACCGTGGCGAACAATCTTCAACAGTTGTTGTTCATCATCTCCGACCGGAATTAATAAGCGGCCTCCATCTTTCAACTGCTGCAAAAGCGCTTGAGGGATCGACTCTGCAGCAGCGGTGACAATAATCGCATCAAAAGGCGCCTTAGAAGACCAACCTTGCCAACCATCACCGTGCTTGGTTGAGATGTTGTAGAAATCGAGTTGCTTCAACCTACGCTTAGCATCCCATTGTAGCGACTTTATTCTTTCAACCGAATACACGTGATCAACCAGCTGAGCCAAAACAGCCGTTTGATAACCAGAACCCGTTCCGATCTCCAAAACGCGGCTGTCTTGTTGTAACTCAAGCAGCTCGGTCATTTTAGCAACAATGTAAGGCTGAGAAATTGTCTGCCCCTGCCCGATAGGCAGCGCATTATTATCATAGGCTTGGTGATGCATAGCCTGTGATAAAAAGCTCTCTCTCGGTAGTAAGTAAATAGCATCAAGAACCTTTTGATCCTGAATACCATTTTCTATCAGAAAAGTAACTAAGCGCTCAGCTTGTGGATTACTCACTTATTTATCCCCTAACCATGTAGTCATCGCACCCAACGACTCATGTGCCGTCAGATCAACTTGTAGTGGTGTTACCGACACAAAACCATGTTCAATGGCGTAAAAATCGGTACCCTCACCAGCATCTTGCTCCTTACCAGGAGGGCCAAGCCAATAGATATCATGACCACGTGGGTCTTTCTGCTTAATCATATCTTCAGCATGGTGACGAGCACCTAGACGTGTCACCTGAGTACCCGATATTTGTTCTAATGCTAAGTCAGGGACGTTCACGTTTAACAGGCGATTGGTCGGGATTGGGTTTGCTAAATGTTGTTCGACAATACGGCGAGCAACCGCTGCCGCTGTCTTAAAATGTTGTTTTCCAACCAGAGAAAATGCCACCGATTGAACACCTAAAAAGTGGCCTTCCATTGCTGCTGCGACTGTACCTGAATAAAGCACGTCATCACCAAGGTTAGCTCCGTGATTAATACCCGTTAAAACCAGATCAGGCATGTCACTCTTTAGGAGTTCGTTCAATGCGAAATGTACACAGTCGGTCGGTGTTCCTTGTACCGAATAGGTATTTCTAGCAATCTCTTGAACACGCAAAGGCTGTTCCAAAGTTAATGAATTTGAAGCACCAGAGCGATTACGGTCAGGTGCCACAATGATAACTTCAGCAAGATCACGTAATTCATTTGCCAGCTCATGAATACCTTGAGCATGCACACCATCATCGTTGCTGAGTAAAATCTTCATCTTGTATCCTTTCTTTTGTACCAATGCCAAGTCACTTAAATACCGATATAAAGTCACTTAAATATCAATATAAAGTGACTTAGACCCAAGCAGAATCATTATTGCTCGTAGGTTCTTTCTACGTGTACTTCTTCAACTAGCTCACGAACGATAGCGGTTGCGAAGCAGCCTGCGTCCAGAGAGAATTTAAGAGTGACATTGTCTTCGTTTACTTCCCACACTAAACCCATCGGCTTCAACGAGGCTTCACGGCGATCATGGCGCATACGGTTGCCACAAATAAGCGCCATTAGATCCGGTTCAGCATCAAGGTGTTTCTGCTCTAGAGCTTGAGACGCATCCGTCGTCGGTAACGCATTATCTCCAGCTAAAGCAACGGTAATAAACGCAGAACCATTGGCGATATCTTGGTTTACAGCTTCGATATTAGCGGCTGTCACAGCAAGTTGAGCATCGTTTTTAACTACAATATCGCCGACCAATGCCGAAGCAAACGCATCGTGCTCAATACGGTCAGAAAGAATTAAGTTGTAGATCCAAGAACGAGCTGCAGAGAGGTACAAGCTGCGCTTATTTTGATTACGTGTACGAACGTTTTCACGCCCCCAACGACGAGCTTCAGATAAGTTGTTACCTTCATTGCCAAACCTCTGAGCACCAAAGTAATTTGGCACGCCCACTTGAGCGACTTTTTCCAAACGTTTGACTACATCATCGCAGTCCGTTACTTCAGACAAAGTTAGCTCGAATTGGTTGCCAACTAAATCGCCTGGACGTAACTTTTTGTTGTGGCGTGCTGTCGCCAAGATCTCAATACTTGGGTATTGTGCAAGAAAAGCAGAAAAGTCAGGTTCACCTTTTGGTAGATGCACGCTCAACCACTGTTCTGTCACAGCATGACGGTCCTTCAAACCAGCCCAACTCACGTCTTTCGACTTAACACCACACGCTTTAGCCAGCTCGTTTGCTACAAAGCTCGTGTTCTCACCCGTTTTACGAATGCGCACCATAAGGTGTTCGCCTTCACCAGTGAACTCAAAACCTAAGTCTTCATTAACGACAAAGTGTTCGGCTTTTGCTTTTAGTTTTGCTTTCGCAGTTGGTTTACCGTTTAGATAAGCCAATGAAGATAAAATATCTGACATGCTGTTCTTTTCGTGTTGGTGCTTACGCACTTTTAGTAATTAGGACCACCGCTTCACATGCGATGCCCTCTTTGCGACCTGTAAAACCTAAACGCTCAGTGGTCGTCGCTTTTACATTCACATTGCTAATGCTGGTTTCTAAATCTTGTGCGATAGCGTGGCACATAGAGTCTATATGAGGCGCCATCTTTGGAGCTTGCGCCATGATAGTAATATCGGCATTACCAATCACGTAGCCTTGTTCTTTTACTCGACGATAAACATCTTTTAGCAGTTCACGGCTATCCGCGCCTTTCCACTCATCATCAGTATCGGGGAAATGACGACCAATATCACCGGCAGCAATCGCACCTAATAAAGCGTCACACAACGCATGAAGGGCAACATCACCATCGGAGTGTGCGATAAGACCCTGCTCATAAGGGACTCTAACGCCACCTATAATTACCGGACCTTCACCACCAAACTTATGTACATCAAAGCCATGGCCAATACGAATCATCATTATTCCTTATTCTGACTTAAATAGAACTCAGCAAGTGCTAAATCTTCAGGCTGAGTAATCTTAAAATTATCTGAGCGCCCTGCCACTAAAGCGGGCGATAAACCTTTCCATTCAAAGGCTGAGGCTTCATCGGTAATCGAAACGCCTTGTTGCAACGCCTCGCTTAATGCATTCCACAGAGGCTTTGCTCTGAACATTTGCGGCGTAAGTGCATGCCATAGATCGGCTCGCTCAACGGTATGTTCGATCTGCCCTTGGGCACCTCGCTTCATCGTGTCACGAACTGGCGCCGCTAAAATAGCCCCTACATCATGGCTCATCGCGCCGGAAATTAGCTTGTCGATATCACTGAGTTGAACACAAGGCCTTGCCGCATCGTGAACCATTACCCAATCGCTAAGCTGCTGCTCAGCGATACAGTTTAGCGCAGAGAGTACCGAGTCCGCTCGTTCGCTTCCGCCAGACACTCTGACCACTTTTGGATTCTGGTTGAGTGCTAACTCCGGGTAATAGGGGTCATCATCGCTGATCGCAACGACAATTTGAGAGACTTGTGGATGAGACAGTAATTTCTCAATGGTGTGCTCTAAAATCGTTTTGCCGTTAATCTTAAGATATTGCTTAGGGCGGTCTGCTTTCATTCGGCTACCGACGCCCGCTGCAGGTACAACGGCAATCACACTTTGAAGTTGAGTCGACATTAATGGGGTTCCTCACCAATGATGCGGAAAAACGTTTCGCCTTCTTTTACCATTCCAAGCTCATGACGTGCGCGCTCTTCTATCGCGTCTAAGCCTTGGCGTAGATCATCGATTTCCGCAAACATCTCTGCGTTACGAAGATGGAGCTTTTCGTTTACTTGCTGTTGAACTTGGATTTCGTTGTTCACACCGTAGTAATCAGAAATACCATTTTTACCGAGCCACAGTGTGTGTTGTAGCCAGCCAAACACTATGAGCAGTACTAAAGCAAAAATTCGCATAACACCTTTCGCCGGTTGAAAAAGAAGGAACTAGAATAAGGCACATATATACCATAATGAGCTTATTGGTGCGAGATATGTGGTGTTAGGGAATCAATAAGTCGGAGAATTATTGTCGGGATAAGTATGGTAACAATGAGATTCCCGACTCCTTCCTTCGTCAGTCTAGGGAATGACGAACTTTAGATGTAACGAGGAGGAGCTTTAGAACCTAGAGCTTCTTCCCGTCATTTTCTACAGACAAAAAAATGCCCCGCATAAGCGAGGCATTTAAAAAGCTTAGATTAATAATTCGCTAGGAATTATTGACCTTTAACTTCTTTAAGACCGTTGTAAGGAGCTTTAGAACCTAGAGCTTCTTCGATACGGATAAGTTGGTTGTACTTAGCAACACGGTCAGAACGGCTCATAGAACCAGTTTTGATTTGACCTGCAGCTGTACCTACCGCTAGATCAGCGATAGTTGCATCTTCAGTTTCGCCAGAACGGTGAGAGATTACTGCAGTGTAGCCAGCGTCTTTAGCCATCTTGATAGCAGCTAGAGTCTCTGTTAGAGAACCGATTTGGTTGAACTTGATAAGGATAGAGTTAGCTACGCCTTTCTCGATACCTTCAGCAAGAATCTTAGTGTTTGTAACGAACAGATCGTCACCAACGATTTGAAGCTTGTCGCCTAGAAGTTCAGTTTGGTGCTTGAAGCCATCCCAATCAGACTCGTCAAGACCATCTTCGATAGAAACGATTGGGAAGTTGTTCGCTAGCTCAGCTAGGTAGTGGTTGAACTCTACAGAAGTGAAAGTTTTACCTTCGCCCTTCATGTTGTAGATACCAGCTTCTTTGTCGAAGAACTCAGATGCTGCACAGTCCATAGCAAGAGTAACGTCTTTACCTAGTTCGTAACCAGCAGCTGCAACAGCTTCTGCGATAACTTCTAGAGCTTCAGCGTTAGACTTAAGGTTAGGAGCGAAACCACCTTCATCACCAACTGCAGTGCTGTAGCCTTTAGACTTAAGAACTTTAGCTAGGTTGTGGAATACTTCAGCGCCGATACGTAGACCTTCTTTAAGAGTCTTAGCGCCAACTGGTTGGATCATGAACTCTTGGATGTCAACGTTGTTATCTGCGTGCTCACCACCGTTGATGATGTTCATCATTGGTAGAGGCATAGAGAATTGACCAGCAGTACCGTTTAGCTCAGCAATGTGCTCGTAAAGAGGCATGCCTTTCGCAGCAGCAGCAGCTTTTGCGTTAGCTAGAGATACAGCTAGGATAGCGTTCGCACCGAACTTAGACTTGTTTTCAGTACCGTCTAGGTCAAGCATGATTTGGTCAACGTCAGCTTGTGCTTTAGCGTCAGAACCTACTAGAGCTTCAGCGATTGGGCCGTTTACAGCTTCAATAGCTTTAAGAACACCTTTACCTAGGAAACGTGATTTGTCGCCGTCACGTAGCTCAAGAGCTTCGCGTGAACCAGTAGATGCGCCAGATGGAGCAGCAGCCATACCTACGAAACCGCCTTCTAGGTGTACTTCAGCTTCTACAGTTGGGTTACCACGTGAATCGATGATTTCACGACCTAGAACTTTAACGATCTTAGACATTGAATGTTTCCTTCTCGTTGAATATATAAATGTCAAATTTAAAGGTAGCAGCACAACTTACGCAGCTACCTGTATTCCTTTTTACTTCTCTAATTCGCCGCGCTGGAACTCGCCAGCTGCTTTAACGAAACCTGCAAACAATGGGTGACCATCGCGAGGTGTTGAAGTGAACTCTGGGTGGAATTGAGCAGCAACGAACCATGGATGGTTCGGGTTCTCGATAACTTCAACCAGTTTCTTGTCCGCAGATAGACCCGATACTTTTAGGCCCGCCTTTTCAATTTGTGGACGAAGATTGTTGTTCACTTCGTAACGGTGACGATGACGTTCATGGATCGTCGCGCTACCGTATAATTCGTAAGCTTTTGTCCCTTTCGCTAGGTGACAAAGCTGTGAACCAAGACGCATTGTGCCGCCAAGGTCAGATGTTTCTGTACGCTCTTCAACTTTACCTTCGCCATCAGTCCACTCAGTGATAAGACCAACAACTGGGTACTTAGTATCAGTACAGAATTCAGAAGAGTGTGCCCCTTCCATTTTCGCAACGTTACGAGCGTACTCGATAAGTGCTACTTGCATACCTAGACAGATACCTAAGTAAGGTACTTTGTTTTCACGAGCGTATTGAGCAGCAAGAATCTTGCCTTCAACACCACGATCACCAAAACCACCAGGAACTAGGATTGCATCTAGGCCTTCTAAAACTTCTACGCCACGAGACTCAACGTCTTGTGAATCTACGTATTTAATATTAACGCTTAGGCGATTTTTCAAGCCCGCGTGTTTTAGCGCTTCATTTACTGATTTGTATGCGTCTGGTAGTTCAATGTACTTACCAACCATACCAATCGTCACTTCACCCGTTGGGTTAGCTTCTTCGTAAATTACTTGTTCCCATTCAGACAGGTCTGCTTCTGGAGCTGTGATGCCGAAACGCTTACATACAAGTTCATCAGTGCCTTGAGCTTTAATAAGCTGAGGGATCTTGTAGATAGAGTCAACATCGCGCATAGAAATAACTGCATTTTCTTGCACATTACAGAACAGAGCAATTTTCTTACGCTCGTTCGAAGGAATGTTGCGGTCTGAACGACAAACTAGAATGTCTGGCTGAATACCAATAGACAGCAGCTCTTTTACAGAGTGTTGCGTTGGCTTAGTTTTCACTTCGCCCGCAGCTGCTAGGTATGGCACTAGAGTAAGGTGCATGAACATTGCGCGTTCACGGCCTAGCTCTACTGCTAGCTGACGAATCGCTTCCATGAATGGTAGAGATTCGATATCACCAACCGTACCACCAACTTCAACAAGCGCGATATCGTGGCCAGCTGCGCCAGAAATTACACGTTCTTTGATAGAGTTAGTGATGTGCGGGATAACCTGAATAGTTGCACCTAGGTAATCACCGCGACGCTCTTTAGCGAGTACGTCTGAGTAAACACGACCTGCAGTGAAGTTGTTACGCTTAGTCATCTTGGTGCGAATGAATCGCTCGTAGTGACCAAGGTCAAGGTCAGTTTCAGCGCCATCTTCCGTAACGAACACTTCACCGTGTTGAGTCGGGCTCATTGTGCCTGGATCAACGTTGATGTAAGGGTCAAGCTTCATCATAGTCACTTTAAGACCACGAGCTTCTAAAATAGCCGCAAGAGATGCTGCTGCAATACCTTTACCTAGAGAGGATACAACCCCGCCAGTAACAAAAATGTAATTTGTCGTCATGTTTAACCTGAAATTGGTTGAATGAGGGAAATGGATTACTTCTGGACGGGATGAAAATATACCAGAAGCCCCTTATCGCCACAACGTGAAATCTATCACACTGCTATTTTTTATTTTTTGCTTCAAATCAATTCATGATAAAAGCTTTGATGATCTTTTCTCCGCCACTTTGACTTCATCCCATATGGAATCAAGCTGTTGTAGAGAAAAGTCGGTCAAAATTTTATCTTGCTGACGAACTTTTTGTTCCACACCTTTAAAGCGGCGTGAAAATTTCAGATTGGCTTTATTGAGAGCCGTTTCTGGATTTTTACCCAAATGTCGCACTAAATTGACGGTAGCAAACAACAAATCACCCAGTTCTTCTTCAACTAAATCTTCGTTTGGCGTTACTTGAAGCGCTTCTTCTAGCACCTCATCAACTTCCTCTAAAACCTTATCGGCGACTGGGCCAATAGAATCCCAATCAAAGCCAAATTTCGCGACTTGCTTTTGAATTTTTGTAGCACGCGAAAGTGCAGGTAGAGAGTTTGGTATTGAGTCTAGAATACTTTCTTGAGTTTTGCCTGCCTGTGCTTTTTCTTTGGCTTTTTCAGCTTCCCAGTTCGCATTAATTTCTTCATCGTTCGCAAATTCTGTATCAGAGAATACATGCGGATGGCGGCGCGTTAGCTTCTCATTGATACCGTCGACCACATCAGAGAACTCAAACAAGCCCTGCTCTTTTGCTAACTGACTGTAGAAAATCACCTGAAACAACAGGTCGCCCAACTCTTCTTGTAGATTCGGCCAATCTTTGTTGTGAATCGCGTCCACCACCTCATACGTCTCTTCGATAGTATGCGGCACAATTGTTTCAAAATTTTGTTTCAAATCCCAAGGACAGCCACCTTCAGGATCGCGCAGCTTAGTCATGATCTGTTCAAGTTGTTCAATCGGGTGATTCATCGTTTTATTCCTATTCACTGTCTTTGATTTTTAAATTTATACCGTCTTCTAAAACTAAAAAAGGTGAGTAGCCAAAACCACTCACCTTTCTACTTTTTCGGTCATCCTCAAGAGCGAAGAATGAGCGAGTTGGGGATCTCAAATCGCTTGGCGAGATTCCCTATCCACGTTCGTCCCTCACTGTAGGGAATGACGACTATCTTTGTTTTACTAAGTAATTGGCTCTTCTAACAAGGCAACAAACTTACGAGACTTCTGAGCATAGCTTGCCTATGTGATGAAGCGAGTATAGTGCAGTTAACACAGTTAGAAGGCCAAGTACGACGTAAAAACTAGCCTAGGCGTTTTACGCTCATAACATCTTTGATCTGTTCTACTCGGCTTGTCACTCGACTCAGAATTTCAATGTTGGTCACTTCCAGATCGAAATCCATCACCGACAGCTGACGTTTATAGTCAATACGGCTCTTCATTGTCGTCACACTGACTTTTTCGTTCAAGAACAGGGATGTAATGTCTTTCAACAAGCCGGTACGTTCTAGCGCCTCTACACGCAGTGTTAAGATATACGAGCCTACAAAACCATCTCCCCACACCGTATCGATGATACGTTCAGGGGCATGTAGGTTAAGTTCACTTAACTGCTCACAATCGCTGCGGTGTACTGAGATACCACGCCCTTGAGTAATGTAACCTTTGATCACATCACCTGGGATTGGCTGACAACAACGAGCCAAGTGGGTCATTAGGTTATCAACACCTTCAACAACGACAGCATCCTTTTTCGGACGGCTCTGATGTGCTGGCTTATTGTCAGACTCAAGCAACTTCTCGAGTGCTTTCTTATCTTCTTCTTCAGCCGTCGGCTTATTGACCAGAGCATTGATGTGATTAACCACTTGGTTAATACGCAAATCACCGCTACCAATACCTGCATACAATTCATCAGGTGTATTGACGTTGAATCGTTTCAGCGCATATTGCTCAGCATCTTTCAGTGTTGCGCCGACTCTGCCTAGCTCGACTTCTAGGATGTCTCGTCCAGCTTCGAGATTTTTCTCACGACTCTGAGCGCGGAACCAAGCGTTAATTTTTGCTCTAGCTCGACTTGAATGAACAAAACCTGTGGTCGGATTTAACCAATCACGTGATGGATTCGGTTCTTTTTGAGTAATGATCTCAACTTGATCGCCCATCGCCAACTTATGAGTAAACGGAACGATTCGACCTGCGACTTTGGCACCGATACAACGGTGTCCAACCATCGAGTGAATGTGGTAAGCAAAATCCAACGGCGTTGCACCCATTGGTAAATCGACCACATCACCGCGTGGTGTAAAGGCATAGACTCGGTCATCAAAGACTTGGCTACGTACTTCATCCAGCATTTCGCCAGAATCCGACATCTCTTCTTGCCAGTCGATAAGCTTACGCAACCACGTGATTTTCTCATCGTAGCCACTGCGTACACCGCTAGAAGCACCTTCTTTGTACTTCCAGTGCGCAGCCACACCTAACTCAGAGTCTTCGTGCATTTGCTTGGTACGGATCTGAATTTCGATGGTCTTGCCTTCAGGGCCAAGAACTACGGTATGAATCGATTGGTAACCATTGGGCTTAGGATTCGCCACATAGTCATCAAATTCACTAGGAAGATGTTTATATTTGGTGTGAACCACACCTAGACCGGCATAACAGTCTTGCAGTTGGTCGGCAATAATACGTACCGCACGCACGTCAAAAAGCTCATCAAACTCTAAGCCCTTTTTCTGCATTTTACGCCAGATGCTGTAGATGTGTTTGGGACGACCGCTGACTTCAGCATTGATGCTTGAACGGTTCATTTCTGATGTTAGGTCATCAACAAAGTCAGTGATGTATTGTTCGCGCACGATACGACGCTCTGACAGCTGTTTGGCAATCTGCTTGTAGGTATCTGGTTGTTGATAGCGGAAAGCGTAATCTTCAATTTCCCACTTTAGCTGACCAATGCCCAAACGGTTTGCAAGAGGCGCATAGATGTTAGCACACTCTTTTGCTGCCGCACGGCGAACAGCATCAGGGGCCTTTTTCACCTCGATGAGGTTGCAAATTCGTTCTGCTAGCTTGATGACGACGCAGCGGAAATCATCGACCATGGCCAGTAACATTCGACGAACGTTATCTACTTGTCCCGAGGCAGCACTGCCTTCAAGGGTAACGTTGAGCTGGCCCAAAGCTGCCATTTCTTCAACGCCATCAATTAACTTTACGGTTTCTTTACCGTAGCTTTCTTCAAACGCTTCACGTCCAAAAACGCCGCTTGAAACAACGGGGAAAAGTTGCGCTGCAATTAAAGTGGCACGGTCCATCGACAACGTAACCAAGATTTCGATCATCTCACGTCCACGCCAAAGCAGGAGCGACGCTTGCTCGTGATCTTTTAATAGCTCTTCACAGTGACGATAAACTTTGGTCAGTTTATTCGAGGTTTTTACGTCTTGATTCAGTGACGCAATCCAACTTTCTAGCTCAAACTGTTCGCTTGGGTTTAAATGTGCGCTTCGTACCGCAACCATCATGCCTTCCTAGTTATTATGTTTTATACCCAATTCAATATGACTAACTGATTCCAAGTTAGTTCGACTCATATTGATATCAGCGCAGGCTTCCCTGCACCTTTGTGATTCATTTTTAAGCCTTATTTAAGGGCTTCTAAGCCTTGATAAAGAGAGCCATCGATTCTAGATGACTGGTATGGGGAAACATATCCAACATACCAAGTTTGGCTAATTGATAGCCTTGTTTTTCTAAACTCTCAGAATCTCTCGCTAGAGTAGCAGGATTACACGAAACATAAACCACACGCTTCGCTCCTAACGCTGAAATTTGATCAACGATCCCACTCGCTCCAGCACGTGCAGGGTCAAGTAATACTTTATCGAATTTCTCTTTTGCCCAAAGCTGTGAAGATAAATCTTCTTCGAGGTTCGCTTGGTAAAACTCCGTATTGCTTAACTGGTTTAACGCCGCATTAGCCGTTGCCTGTTGAACCATTTCATCAACGCCTTCCACACCAACGACAAACGCCGATTGTTGTGCGATAGGCAGACTGAAGTTGCCTAAACCACAAAACAGGTCAAGCACACGCTCATCCGCTTGAGGCTCTAACCACTCAATCGCTTGAGCAACCATCTGTTGGTTCACTTTCTGGTTAACTTGTATAAAGTGGTTTGGCTCAAAAGGTAAGGTTACACCGGTTTCACTATAGCTTGGCGAATCACCCACCAAACGAACCAACTTATCGGTTTCTGGCATCGAGTACAGCGTTGCACCTTCTTCTTTCGCGAGCGTCATCAACGCTTGCTCATCTTTTTCAACCAAAGGTTTAAGGTGACGCAGCACCATAACAGGGCCAGTATCACCCAACACCAATTCAACATGTCCTAAAGACGTAAGGCTACTGAAAGTGTTCAGTAAACTTTTCAGTTTTGGCAGCAATACATTAAGGCGAGGGTCAAGCACCGCGCAGTCGGTGATGTTTTCAATCTGTTTACTTTGTTTCTTACGGAAACCAAACTGAAGCTGCTGTGTCTTCTTATCAACAAATAGACTGATACGCGCGCGACGACGATAACCGGTGTCATCACCGACAATCGGCTGGGCGACTTCGGTGTTAGCCGTTTGGTATTTGCTCATCAGGTGCGTCAAAGATTGTGATTTATGCTCAACCTGAGATGAGTAACCGAGATGTTGAAGATGACAGCCACCACACTGATTAAAGTGCTTACAGAATGGCTTTAAACGCAGCTCACTCGGTTGAAGTAATTTGATGAGTTTTGCTCGAGAAAACTTACTTTTGCTCTCAGTAAGTTGAATAACCACCTTCTCACCGGGCAATGCGCCATCAATGAAAACGGGTTTGTTCTTCTGATAAGCGATGCCAGCGCCATTGTGATCCATTCGTTCAACCAAAACCGATTGATGCTTGGTCTCGAGTTGAGTTTTCTTTTTTGGTTGGAAAAAACGTGCCATTGCTTGTGCCTAATGTATCTTTTAATAAGTAATTGGTATCCAGGACTCACTATTCTGTCTTGGAATCATTGTCGAACGTCACGGCTTTGATTAAGCTTACCGTTCACTTAACCGCCATTGTGTGCGTTATTTTCCCATATCCAGACCTCGATGTAATTAAAGAACATGACCAGATATGGCTTAAGAGCCCGTGTAATTACCTTAACTCTAGCTCCAACCCTGATTATTGGGCTGCTATTGAGTGCATTTTTCTCATTTAACCGCTATCAAGACCTTGAGGGTCAAGTGGTTAACACTGGTACTAGCATCATTGAACCACTAGCGATTGCGAGTGAGTCTGGCATGAAGCTCGAAAGTCGAGAGTCTGTTCGTCAGCTGATTAGCTATGCTCATCGAAAAAATTCTAAGCTGGTGCGCAGTATTGCGGTGTTTGATGAACGTCATGAGTTGTTTGTAACGTCAAACTTCCATCCTGATTTTGAAAGCCTGACCTATCCGAAAGATAAACCGATTCCGCATTTAAGCTCATCGAACCTGCTCGATAACACGCTGATTCTTAGGACACCTATCATCGCTGAGGGACAATACATCAACTCAGCTAATGGCCAGTCTCAAGCGAACCAAGCGATCGGTTATATTGCGATAGAGTTAGACTTGTCGTCACTTCGATTGCAGCAATATCAAGAAGTGTTCTCTGCCTTCTTGGTGCTGATCCTCGGTCTTGGACTTTCTGGGGTATTTGCCTTCCGCTTGATGCACGATGTAACCCAACCGATCACACACATGAAAAACATGGTCGACCGAATTCGTCGTGGCCACCTCGATGTGCGTATCGAAGGCAAAATGCATGGTGAGCTTGATTCACTGAAAAACGGTATCAACGCGATGGCGGTCTCGCTATCAGAATATCACGTCGAGATGCAGCACAGCATCGACCAAGCAACATCTGATCTGCGTGAAACCCTAGAGCAATTAGAGATTCAAAACGTTGAGTTAGACATTGCGAAAAAACGAGCTCAAGAAGCCGCTCGTGTTAAATCCGAGTTCTTGGCGAATATGTCTCATGAACTTAGAACACCACTCAATGGTGTAATTGGCTTTACTCGTCAGATGCTCAAGACACACCTATCGAACAGCCAAACCGATTACCTGCAGACCATTGAGCGTTCGGCCAACAACCTACTCAGCATCATCAACGATATCTTGGACTTCTCGAAACTTGAAGCCGGCAAACTCGCTCTAGAAAATATTCCATTTGAGTTCCAAGCGAGCCTAGAAGAGGTGGTTAACCTTCAAGCCACTAATGCTCATGAAAAAGGTCTTGAGCTTACGCTTAAGATCGACCCAAAAGTACCACCAGGCGTTGTTGGTGATCCACTGCGTATCCAACAGATCCTGACTAACCTCGTGGGTAACTCGATCAAGTTTACCGAGCGTGGCAACATTGACATCAGCGTTGAACTTCGTTCACAAAGCGAAGACAGCATTGAGCTGCAGTTTATGGTTCGAGATACGGGCATTGGTATCTCAGAGCGCCAACAAGCACAACTTTTCCAAGCCTTCAGCCAAGCCGATGCGAGCATCTCTCGTCGTTATGGTGGTACAGGCTTAGGTCTGGTAATCACCCAAAAACTGGTCAGCCAAATGGGCGGAGAGATCAGCCTAACCAGTCGTCTTCACCAAGGCTCCACCTTCTGGTTCACCCTGAGACTATCGACTACCGATATGCCGATGACAGAACTAATAGAGACTCAGTGCCTGCAAGACAAGCAACTGCTGCTTATCGAACCAAACATGCAAGCGGCATCAATTACTCAGCAGATCCTAACCCAAGAAGGCTTAGTGGTAACGTACCGTTCGGTTATGCCTGACGAATCTACCTCGTATGACTACGTTCTACTTAACTTAGCCGCGAACCAAGAGTATCAATTTGATACCGTAAGTGGTTGGGCGATTGGCGCGAAGAAGATCGCTCAGAACGTGATTATTGGTACACCAAGTACCGAGCTAGCGTTGGGTGAGCAATTGATGAAAGAGGTCGATGTTCAGTGCATTACTAAGCCTCTCTCTCGCAAGAAGTTGCTGCAAACTTTGGTATCAAATCAAGCGCCAACCTTAATTGCACCCGCTATTGAAACACATTCAGAAGAGAAACTACCGCTTACGGTATTGGCGGTCGACGACAACCCTGCCAACCTTAAACTGATTACTGCGCTGCTAAAAGAGCGCGTAGAGACAGTGATCAGTTGTACTAGTGGTCAGAAAGCTCTCGACAAAGCGACAGAGACTCCATTTGATGTCATTTTCATGGATATTCAAATGCCGCAGATGGACGGCGTGACCGCTTGCCAAAAAATTAAGGCGTTGGCGAACAATGCAAACACGCCTGTGATTGCTGTTACTGCGCATGCAATGATGGGAGAGCGTGACCGACTACTTGAAGCAGGTATGGATGACTACCTAACCAAGCCTATCGAAGAGCATGTGTTACAACAGGTTCTTATTCATTGGAGCCCTACCTCTGAGATTGAGCACATTGATAAAATAGACCCAGATCACCCGGCGGTCTCTGCTGAAATCGACCACAGCTCTGTTTCAGAAGTTGAAGCCAGCGAGCACAAGAACATCATCATTGATTGGCAAGCTGCTTTGAAACAAGCCGCCAATAAAGAAGACCTCGCACGCGATATGCTGCAAATGCTCGTAGATTTTATTCCTGAAGTTTATGAGGCTGCAGACAAGGCGATAGAAGACAGTGACTACCCCGTTGAAGCGCTGACACACATCATCCACAAGATGCATGGCAGCAGCTCATACAGTGGGGTACCAAGGCTTAAGTCGGTATGTGCAACGATAGAGAAAGAACTTCGTTCAGGCACTTCTGTTGAAGACATTGAACCGGAGCTTTTTGAACTTCAGGATGAATTAGATAAGGTTCAAGCAACCGCGATTCATTATTTGAAACCAGCCAAGACCTAGCGAATATTTCTTACTCACAAATATTCATTAAACGGTTTACCAGCCAATAAAAAAGCAGAGCTCATGAGCTCTGCTTTTTTCTGTCTAGAACCTAGAGCACCAGATATAATACCAATCACAGTAAGTAAGTGATCAAAAATAGCGTAGGAAAAAAGCTTGAGAACAAGGCAGGATTTTTCGATAAGTAGTTATTCTACAATCAAAAATTCTAACGAAGTTATCGAGTTTTTTAACAAGCTAGGGTGAACAGTTATTTACTACGATTGGTATAAAGTAGCGGTAATCTATTTACGACTCGAGTAGTACCGTCGCCACCGCATAATGGCGCTCATCAGAGATAGTCAGGTGAATTGACTTTGTACCACTCGCATCTGCGATTTCACGCGCTTTTTTATGCAGGCTTAGAACTGGCTTGCCATGCTCATCGTTTGAAATCTCGAAGTCGTGGAAGGTCACACCAAGAGCGATGCCTGTGCCTAATGCCTTAGACGCCGCCTCTTTTGCAGCAAAACGCTTTGCAAGATAACGCCCTTTTTGCTTAAGTTGCTGGAATACTTCAAATTCAGAATCGGTCAAAATACGCTGAGCGAAAGCCTCACCACTTCGTGATAATGCCTTTTCAACACGTTCAATTTCTGCGATATCTGTACCTAATCCAACAACAGCCATGTTTACCCTACTACCAACTTCTATCTATTAACTTTTCGATTCTACTGATTAACCGCTTAACGCTTACAACTAAACGAATGCCGAGTTAAAGAACTAAGCGTTGTTGCGCGCTGTTTCCATCACGGCTTTCATATCTGCAACGGCTTTATTCAAACCATCAAAGACTGCGCGGCCCATGATCGAGTGACCGATGTTCAACTCGTAAATCTCAGGAAGTGCCGCAATCGGCGCTACGTTATGGTAAGTCAGACCATGACCCGCATTCACTGTAATACCAAGGTCGTCTGCGTAGCTTGCACCTGCAGCAATCTTTTTAAGCTCGTCTTGTTGGTCTTCTTCAGTTTTAGCATCAGCATAGTGGCCAGTGTGCAGTTCAATGAACGGTGCGCCACACGCTTTCGCAGCATCGATTTGCTCACGATCGGCATCGATAAACAGAGATACTTTGATACCCGCAGCCGACAATTTTTCGGTCGCCGCTTTGATCTTTTCAAGTTGACCAACCACGTCCAAGCCGCCTTCCGTCGTCAGCTCTTCACGCTTTTCTGGAACCAGACAAACGAACTCAGGATTAGTATCAAGTGCAATTTGAACCATCTCGTCCGTTACGGCCATCTCTAAGTTCATGCGAGTCTGGATTGTCTCAGCAAGAATACGTACATCGCGATCAACAATATGACGGCGATCTTCACGCAAGTGAATCGTAATGCCGTCAGCACCCGCACGTTCAGCAATTTCAGCTGCGTGTACTGGGTCTGGATATTTAGTACCACGTGCATTACGTAGAGTTGCAATATGGTCGATATTAACGCCTAAAAGGATTGAGCTCATTTTCCAATACTCCGTGCTCTAGAGAGGGCTATTGTTGGCATAAATAGCTCTCTACTTTTTAATGGTTTGCCGCCAAGATACGGCTTTAAGGCTATGCGTGTAAAGCGTTTTGCCGCTTTTAACTGCTCTTTAGTGATAAACCTACGCTCACTGATTGCGATAAGTTCATCGCCCATAAAAGTCAGGTTATCTCGACGCACCGAAGCGATGAAGCCTTTCTGCTCTCGATAGCGATAAGTCATGCTCGGATCAATCGCTTCGCCAGTGCCCGCGCAGTGTAAAAAGTCGACGCCATACCCCATAGCGGAAAGTAGAGCCAATTCAAAACGACGCAGTGCTGGCTCAGGGTTCTCATTATGAGCGAGTTCTGTTAAGGCATGAAGATAGTCATGAAAAAATGCGGGCATGGCCACTTCGGCCATCAACACTCGCCCAACTAATTCATTAACGTACATTGCTGAATACAGATTAATGCCGGCAAGAGGAAGCCCCAAGCTGATCGGTTCAGCTTGGCGCAACGTTTTCATTGAACCATTGCCAGACCACTTAAGCAGTAGCGGCGTAAAAGGTTGCAATGCACCTTTCAAATTAGAACGCTTACTCCGCGCACCTTTAGACATCAACGTCACCCGACCGTACTCTTCGCTGAAGACGTCCAGAATCAGGCTCGACTCACTGTATGGTCGACGGTGCAACACAAAGCATCGCTGTAACCCTTCGCTCAATCACTTACCCTTCTTACAGATACAAAAAGAGAGAGTTCGCACTCTCTCTTGTATTTATATTCAATTCAACTTTCTTAATATCAGAAAGTGACGTTCAATATATTATAGATCGTCGATGTAGCCTAACGAGCGAAGTGCACGCTCATCGTCAGCCCAACCAGACTTAACTTTAACCCAAGTCTCTAGGTAAACCTTACGACCGAACAGTTCTTCCATGTCGATACGAGCTTCACGACCAATCGTTTTGATCTTCTCGCCCGCTTTACCAATCACCATCTTCTTCTGACCAGTACGTTCAACAAGAATCAAAGCATTGATGTGGAAACCATCGTTATCTGGGTTGTAATCAAAACGCTCGATTTCAACCGTTACTGAGTAAGGTAGCTCTTCGCCTGTGAATCGCATCAGTTTTTCACGGATGATTTCAGAGGCCATAAAGCGCTGTGAGCGATCCGTTACGTACTCTTCTGGGAAGTGGTGCGTCGCTTTTGGTAAAGAGTTACGAACGTGCTTACGCAGTACATCGATATTCTTACCTTGCTTCGCCGAGATTGGCACAACATCAAGGAAGTCCATCTTCTTAGACACTTCCATCATGTGTTGCATCACGTCTGTACGGTCTTGAACGTTGTCTACTTTGTTAATGCAAAGGACAACTGGGAAATCTGTTTTTCTCAGCTTGTTCAGTACCATCTCATCGTCGTCAGTCCAGTGAGTACCGTCAACAAGGAAAAATACTAGGTTCACATCGCTCAGTGAGCTATTCGCCGCACGGTTCATCAAACGGTTGATTGCACGCTTTTCTTCGATGTGAAGTCCAGGAGTATCAACGTAGATCGCTTGGTAATCACCTTCAGTTTCTACACCCATAATACGGTGGCGTGTTGTCTGAGGTTTACGTGATGTAATCGAGATTTTCTGACCCAAAATATGGTTCAGAAGCGTCGATTTACCTACGTTTGGTCGACCCACAATAGCGATAAAGCCACAGTGTTGGTTTTCCGGTAGGCCCGTTTTTTTGCTATCAGATGAAAAGAATGCATCGATATCGAAATCTTGATTGTTATCAGACATTGCTTAGTTGCTCTAATGCTGTTTCAGCAGCCGCTTGTTCTGCCTTGCGGCGGCTAGTGCCTTTACCGATAACAGGTTTATCCACACCTGCCACTTCACACTCAACCGTAAACTCTTGGTTGTGTGCTTCACCTTTAATATTAGTCACTGTGTAGACAGGTAGGGGATTTCTTCGACCTTGTAAAAACTCTTGTAAGCGAGTTTTTGGATCTTTTTGAGATACACCAGGCTGAATAGACTCTAGGCGAGATTGGTACCAGCTTAAAATAATACGGCGAACAACCTCGGTATCACTATCTAAATAGACAGCGCCGATGATCGCTTCAACCGCATCCGCTAGAATAGAATCACGACGGAAACCGCCACTCTTCAACTCACCTGGACCTAATTTTAAGTAATCTCCTAGTTCGAATTCACGACCTAGTTCTGCCAATGTATGACCACGTACTAATGTTGCGCGCATGCGGCTCATATCACCTTCGTTTACCTTAGGGAAACGGTGGTAAAGATCATCAGCGATAACAAAACTTAAAATTGAATCGCCCAGAAACTCAAGACGTTCGTTGTGTTTACCTGCGGCACTGCGGTGAGTCAGCGCCAAATGGATAAGATCGGCATCATTAAACTGATAGCCAATCTTTCTCTCTAGTTTATCAATTGGAGAATTCATGCTCTCTCGATGTGTTATGTGATCGATTAGTGAATCCCACCGATGCGATTAAAACGCACACCAGTAGGAATCCATGTTGGAAGTACACTGTCTGAACCGCGTTCGAATTCGAAGCTGATCCAAATAGCAACGGCCTTACCAACAAGGTTTGCTTCAGGGACAAAGCCCCAGTAACGGCTGTCAGCACTGTTGTCACGGTTATCACCCATAACAAAGTATTGGCCTTCTGGAACGATCCACTCGTTAACACCATTGCGAGGTTGATATGCTTGCACACGATCACGGCGTAATGGGTT
Source organism: Vibrio sp. 10N.222.54.E6 (assembly GCF_041473955.1). Classification (NCBI taxonomy): domain Bacteria; kingdom Pseudomonadati; phylum Pseudomonadota; class Gammaproteobacteria; order Vibrionales; family Vibrionaceae; genus Vibrio; species Vibrio sp. 10N.222.54.E6. The sequence goes on from NZ_JBFRTD010000005.1 coordinate 46,177, forward strand.
AACTAAGATTTGGTGCTCCACGTCACCCAGTTGTTCATTCAACTGAATTAGAGGCACACCATCTTGAATAAATTGGCTTTCTTCAACGTTACTCAACTTCACTGGTTTACAGCTACTGCCACCCTTCGCTTGAATACAGATTTCTTTATTGCTGCTGTAGCGAATGGTATCACCCGGCATACCAATAACACGCTTGATGTAGTCGATATTCGGCTGAGGTGGGTATTTGAATACGATTGAATCACCACGTTCTGGTTTGCCTGTTTCTACCAATTGAGTGCGCCATACAGGATCTTTTAGACCATAAGCGTACTTTTCTACCAAGATGAAATCACCAACCAATAGTGTTGGCATCATCGAGCCAGATGGAATTTGAAACGGTTCATAAATAAATGAACGCAAAACCAAAACAAATGCAATTACAGGGAAAATGGACACACTGTTCTCAACCCACCAAGGCTGAGCCGTATCTTTTGCGCTGGTTGCATCGTCTAGGCCATTCGACTGTGCTTCAACGTCAGCCAGTTTTTGTTGGCGCTTCTTCGCCCACACAAACTTTTCCAACGCCCATACAATGCCAGTCACTAGAGTTACGATCACTAAGATAAGCGAAAATGTATTAGCCATTGATATCCCTTAAATTTCATTTCTTTAAAAATAACGAAAGTGAAAGAGCATAACTCTTTCACTCTGCTTAATATTTCTAATTTGTATCAATCATGCTGACTAAATGCTGGGAAGATTACGCAGGAAAAATCGTTTAGTTCGAGGCGCAAAGTGCAGTGACTAGCGGGCCTAATTGCAATCTTTGCAACAAAGAAATAAACGATTTTAACCAGTAATGTTCAGCAGATAGTTAGTGCGATTGATACCTAGTCTTTGCCAACATGAAGGATTGCTAAGAATGCCTCTTGAGGCAGTTCAACGTTACCGATCTGCTTCATACGCTTCTTACCTTCTTTTTGTTTCTTAAGAAGTTTCTTCTTACGACTGATATCACCACCGTAACATTTTGCGATTACGTTCTTACGCAGTTGTTTCACTGTAGAACGAGCAATAATGTGGTTACCAATCGCGGCTTGAATCGCGATATCAAACATCTGGCGAGGGATGAATTCTTTCATCTTCTCAACCAGTAGACGACCACGAGACTGGGCAATATCTTTGTGTGTAATGATCGCCAGTGCATCAACCGTTTCACCATTCAACAATACATCTACACGTACCATGTTTGATGCTTCGTAACGTTGGAAGTTGTAATCCAATGATGCGTACCCGCGAGACGTTGACTTCAGACGGTCGAAGAAGTCTAGAACCACCTCAGCCATTGGAAGATCGTACGTCACAGCAACTTGGTTACCGTGATAAACCATGTCGACTTGCACGCCACGCTTCTCAACACACAGTGTGATCACGTTGCCTAGGTAATCCGAAGGTACCAGAATATTACAGCGAGCAATCGGTTCACGAATTTCTTCTAAGTCATTAATAGCAGGCAGTTTAGCCGGGCTATCAACATAGAGAATTGTGCCATCCGTTTTTACAACTTCGTACACTACGGTTGGTGCCGTTGTGATTAGGTCTAGGTCGTATTCACGCTCTAAACGCTCTTGGATGATCTCCATGTGAAGCATTCCTAAGAAACCACAACGGAAACCAAAGCCAAGTGCTGCTGAACTTTCTGGTTCGTAAAATAGTGATGCATCGTTCAGGCTTAGTTTGCCTAGTGCGTCACGGAAGTTTTCGTAGTCATCAGACGATACTGGGAATAGACCTGCGTATACCTGAGGCTTCACTTTTTGGAAACCAGGTAGACGTTCTGTGCTGCCGCCTTTTGCAAGCGTCAACGTATCACCAACAGGTGCGCCAAGGATGTCTTTAATACCACAAACAACCCAGCCAACTTCGCCAGTATTTAGCTCAGTTGTGTCGATTTGCTTAGGTGTGAAGATACCTAGACGGTCAACACCCCAAACTTGGTCTGTCGACATTACTTTAATCTTGTCGTTCTTCTTCAGCTTACCGTTCTTGATACGAACCAAAGAAACAACGCCTAAGTAGTTATCGAACCAAGAGTCAATGATCAGAGCTTGTAGTGGCGCTTCTGGATCACCTTCCGGTGGCGGGATAGCCGTTACGATGTTTTCAAGAACGTCATCAACACCGATACCGGTTTTTGCAGAACAACGCGTCGCTTCCATCGCATCGATACCAACGATCTCTTCGATTTCTTCAGCAACTCGTTCAGGTTCAGCAGCAGGTAAGTCAATCTTGTTCAAGATTGGCACTACTTCCAGTTCCATTTCGATCGCGGTGTAACAGTTTGCTAGAGTTTGAGCTTCAACACCTTGGCCGGCATCCACTACAAGAAGCGCGCCTTCACAAGCGGCTAGAGAGCGAGATACTTCATAAGAGAAGTCTACGTGTCCAGGGGTATCGATAAAGTTAAGTTGGTAAGTTTCACCATCTTTAGCTTTGTAATCTAAAGTCACACTCTGCGCTTTAATTGTAATACCACGCTCGCGTTCTATATCCATAGAATCGAGGACTTGAGCTGCCATCTCACGTTCACTTAACCCTCCACAAACTTGGATTAAGCGGTCAGAAAGGGTCGACTTACCGTGGTCGATGTGGGCGATAATCGAAAAATTACGAATGTGCTTCATAGGCTTGGTGTGACTAAACTCTTTGAATAGGGATAATAAGAAAGCCGCAACGCGTCCAATCTACAGTCAGCATTGGTGGCGGCATTTCAATCAAGTTGGCAGATTCTACCCAATTTAAGGGCAATAAGCATCATAAATTAGATGAGAGACTTGCCTAGGATTCTAATCAAGACAACTTCTTGCTTGGATTTGTCTTCCATTGGTTTAGCTAAGCGCTTCGCCAAACCAATACCACCAGCAGTAAACAGCGCTGCAGTTAAGATAACAATGCCCTCGCCCCCTTGGAGTAAGGGTTGTAACAAGAGTTGTCCAAAACCAGCACCAACCATCAACATGAAAAGCGGGATAAGATAAACAATAGCCGCAGACTGAAGTAGGCTTTTTTCTGGAAAGCCAATTTCTACGATCTGGCCTGCTTTAACTAAGCTTTGGGTTTTAAGCTGCCAAAACAAGGATTTATTGCCAACAGCCTTGGTCACAATACCCGTTCCGCAGCTTTTTTGAGATGAGCAGCTGCTGCAACTGGTTTGTTGTTCGCAACTCAGCTGAACAAAATATTGCTTACCTTTTTGTTCGACTGAGCTAACGGTCGCCAACGCAGTCATCATTGCGCTGGTGCCGGTTTATTGAACGTGACGGATTGAGCGATACGCTTGGCCGTTGCTGGCGGAATATCACCAACCACAGAGATTTCTTTGTCGCCAATCACTAAGCTGTGCAAGGTTCTTCGCCCTTGGCGTACCAGCTGTCCTTTCAATGAATGTTCGTCTTTATCGGCGATATAAACCGAAAAGCTAAATAATCCATCACTGAAAAGCTGGCTTTCAACCATTTTTTCGGTCGCAGCCATTTGGTAACGGCTGAGTTCTTTCGATTTAAATCCTTCTGGCACCCACGAGGCTTGCCAGTCGGTCTCGCTCACCAAGCCTTCTGGCAATGACAAAACCTTCGGCAATTTAGCTTGATTCAAACCGCCCATTGCTTCTGCAATTTTATCGTTCACGACATAAGAGATAGTGCGGTACTGCTCAAGCACTTCGCCATCACGATCCAAAAGATCGGCACGCAAAGGAAGGTTGGTTTTCTCGTCGACCCAAACCACGTAAGAGTATCGAAGGCCGTCTTTCGGCACGACGCGTAATACTTGCGTGGTACTGCCCGCCTCACGAGAACGCCCAACTTTTACAAAATCGTAGTATTGGTTGAGAGAATCGATATCTCGATTAATCATCGGAATGACAGGTGCAACCATACTGCCAGACTGAATAGTAAATGGCTCTGTACCCGGTTCGATGTAGCTAACTTCATTGCCACGTCGAATAACCTCACGAACAGGGCCGCTTAGATAAACAAGGTGTGCAAGTTGTTGGTCGTCGTTAACTGCATGACGATAAAGCAGAGGTTCAATGCTGCTCTTCTTTATCAATATGTAGGAGAGTTCGTAATTTAGATGCTGACTGGCCTCGTTCATTTGATGTAACAAGGCCTTTGCAGTGGTTTCCTCTGCAAAGGCTGTTGGAGACATCAAGCTGAACAGTGTCAGTGCACTGACCAGGATTTTCTTCATTCAATATCCGATTCTAGGTGTGCATCTTCCATTGGCGATGCATCACTGTTTAATCTTAGTTGTAGCTCATAATCTTCTAACAATGCATGAACGCGTTTGCGTTGCTCTTGCATGTTAGCTTCAGATGCAGGTCTCTCAACAGAGTCACGCGTTAAGCTTACTGGTTCCGCAGAACCTGCAAATGGAATCGTCTGGAGTACAGGCAACTGCTCTGGAGCTGCGGGATCGCTGCCACCATATTGCTGAACACCCAATACAACTGCTAATGAAACACACGCTGCCACGGCAACTTGTCCAAACTGTTGTAACCATGCAGGAAGCTGACGCTTCGCTTGCTGAGGTTTAGGCTGCTCTTCAATTGGAGCAACAGTAGGTTCAACATTCAATTGGTGCAGGTTCGACATTGAACCATGTGCAGGCTCATCATCAAGCGCTGCAGCTACACTGTTAGCAATGTTCCACTCTGGAGTTTCTGGCGCATCCCCACGCATAACATCACCAATTAAATGGTAACTCTGCCAGGTATCCATGCTTTCTTGATCAGATTCGAGATCTACTATGAGAGCTTTATCGATCGTTTCACCATCCATGAGTGCCGAAAGCTTTTCTTTATCAGCCATTATTTTCACCATAATTATTACAAGTTCTAGCGTTGTAAAAGAGGTTTAATTTTCTTTTCTACCGCTTCACGAGCTCGGAAAATACGCGAACGTACGGTTCCTACAGGGCAATCCATTACTTCTGCAATCTCTTCGTAGCTCAAACCTTCGAGCTCACGCAACGTCATTGCAGTTTTTAAGTCTTCGGGTAGCGCTTCAATCGCTCCAAAAACAACTTGTTTCAATTCGTTTGACAGCGTTAAGTTCTCAGGGTTCGATATTTCTTTTAACGCGCTGCCTGTTTCGTAATATTCTGCATCTTCTGCATCTACATCTGTTGCTGGCGGCCTGCGGCTCTGGGCAACAATATGATTTTTAGCGGTGTTCACGGCAATTCGGTACAACCATGTATAGAAAGCACTCTCACCACGAAAGTTAGGTATCGCGCGGTAAGCTTTAATAAAAGCTTCTTGTGCTACATCAGGTACATCACCGGAATTATTCACGTATCGAGAGATAAGATTACAAACTTTGTTTTGATACTTAACCACTAATAAGTTAAATGCCTGCTTATCTCCACTCTGAACTCGCTCAATCAACACTTGATCGGTTAGCTGCTCGTTCATTCGAGCGGGTACTCCTATTGTTATAACCCTTACCTTCACAGATATGGGTACTAATTATGCGAAATGTAGTATTGACACCACCGTCTACAAGAGCACTATTGTGACTAAGCCAAATACCGAAAGTTCCAACTTTCCTAAAATTATTTGCCATTATTGTTTCACAATGTGATGTAATAAAAATAGTTATCCCTATCAATTTGGGGAAACTTGAGCAAAAGCAATGGTATTGAGCAATTAAATATTTCTAGATAGCTGTCTATATATTGATTTTGTGTCGTGTTTTAGGATGACTAGGGAAAGATTATAACAGTCTTACCCAAACTCCTAAAACAAGACGAAGTCAATTGAGCATGGACAACTCGACTATAGCCCGGGATTTAATAAGTTTTATGAACGCAAACCGTGAACATCAGTGTGATGTATTAGTGGTAGGAAGTGGTGCGGCAGGCTTGTCATTAGCCTTACGCGTAGCAGAACATGCAAAAGTAATTGTATTAAGCAAAGGACCACGCAGCGAAGGATCGACGTATTACGCACAAGGTGGTATTGCGGCGGTGTTCGATGAATCGGACAGTATTGAGTCTCATGTAGAAGATACTCAAATTGCTGGGGCTGGGTTATGCGAAGAAGATACAGTTCAATTCATTGCTGAAAATGCTAAAGAGTGTGTGCAATGGCTGATTGATGGTGGTGTTCCATTTGATAAAGATGAGAACAGCACAGAAGGCCAACCAAAATATCACCTCACTCGTGAGGGCGGCCACAGTCACCGCAGAATTCTGCACGCTGCCGATGCAACTGGCATGGCGATGCAAACCTCACTGCAAGATAACGTCAAGAATCACCCAAATATCGAGATCTTCGAGCGTCACAATGCGCTGGATTTAATCACCGAAGATAAGATAGGTGGTTCGAAAGACAAGGTTATCGGTGCCTACATTTGGAACCGTAACCAAGAGCACGTTGAAACCGTGCGCGCTAAATTTGTTGTATTAGCAACAGGCGGCGCTTCAAAGGTTTACCAATACACCTCTAACCCAGATGTCTCTTCAGGTGATGGTATTGCTATCGCTTGGCGTGCGGGTTGTCGTGTGGCAAACCTTGAGTTCAATCAGTTCCACCCGACTTGCTTATTCCACCCAGAAGCGCGTAACTTCCTACTAACGGAAGCATTGCGTGGTGAAGGTGCCTACCTGCGTCGTCCAGACGGTTCTCGCTTTATGAAGGACTTCGATGAGCGCGGTGAACTGGCTCCGCGTGATGTGGTTGCTCGTGCGATTGACTTTGAAATGAAGCGCTTAGGTGCTGACTGCATGTATGTTGATATCAGCCACAAGCCTGAAGAATTCATCACGACGCATTTCCCAATGATCCATACTCGCTTGATGGATTTGGGGATTGATATGACCAAAGAACCGATTCCAATCGTACCGGCTGCTCACTACACTTGTGGTGGTGTGATGGTGAATAAGCAAGGTCAAACTGACCTCACTAACCTATATGCGATTGGCGAAGTGAGTTATACCGGCTTGCACGGTGCAAACCGTATGGCTTCAAACTCACTGCTTGAGTGTGTGGTATACGCGTGGGCAGCCGCAAAAGATATCGTTGAAAACATCGATCAATCTCAACTGTGCGCTGAACTTCCGGCATGGGATGAAAGCCAAGTCACCAACAGTGATGAAGAAGTGATCATTCAACACAACTGGCACGAGCTAAGACTGTTCATGTGGGATTACATGGGTATTGTTCGAACGGACAAACGCCTTGAACGTGCAATGCGCCGCATTCAGATGTTGCAGCAGGAAACTCATGAGTACTACAGCTACTTTAAGGTTTCAAATAACCTATTAGAACTGCGTAACTTACTACAAGTCGCTGAGTTGATGGTTCGCTGTGCAATGCAACGTAAAGAGAGCCGCGGCCTACACTACACGCTGGATTACCCAGAACTTGCTGAAGACAGCGGCCCAACCATTCTGACACCAGAGAAAAGCCAGTCTTAATTTTTGGTCATGGAAAAAGACGACAGGGAGCCTAGAGCTCCCTTTCTTTTATCTTTGGTTCTTGTTTATCCAATGCTTTCGTTTATCAAACGGACTCGTTGTAAATGTGCCAAGAAGTGTCGATATTCACGTTCATTGCAACTATCTCGCCACAACAAGACTGAATATCCGCACTCAAACTGCAATTTAACGAAGAACTGCGCCCAGATCTTATCAACGGACTTAAGTGTGTAGGCTTGCTCATTGAGTCGGAACTCGCCATCTTCTTTATAGTCAAAGCACCCATGTGCTGTATTCAAGATTACATGATTGGCTTTAAACAAACTGAACACTAAAGCTAAACAATAGAGGGCAACAGCGAGTGGAATAGAAGAGAAAACGATGAAAAACAAAAGGCACCCAAAAACAGTGCCTTTTGCAAATAATGCGGAATACGAAGGGTTAAGCTGAAGCTTAACGAACCTTGCTGAGGTTATGCGCGACAATTTTATCAACCATTGAAGCATGGCCTAGGTTTTCACTGCGTCCGTGTCCCATTACCCAAGTAAACAGGTCTGGGTCATCACACTCTAATAGAGAAACAAACTCACGCTGCTCCTGCTCTTGCAATGAATCAAAACACTCTTCGAAAAATGGCATGATAACTACGTCAAGTTCCAACATGCCACGACGGCAACCCCATTTAATTCGTGCTTTCTGCTCTGCAGTGTACATTGGCTATCCTCACCTATAATTTTTCTTTCTCGGAGTGTAACAAGTCATACGCTCTGCAACTACTATGTGAGTCACAGTCCCTATCTAAGCTCACAAAAAAACCTAAGCTGACAAAGAAACAGAACCGGATTAACATAGAGCCAAATAAAATTCTTAGGAAAGATAAAATGGATTGGAAAAACACATTTCAGCCGCTCGCTCATACGCAAAATGAATCGCTTCCAGAACTGATGATGACACACGTGTCAGATTGGAGCGCAATTACCATGATAGGCGATGACAAAAAGTCGTACCTACAAGGTCAAGTAACGTGCGATGTCGTCACTCTTCCTAATGATGAATCCACGTTAGGCGCGCATTGTGATGCGAAAGGAAAGGTTTGGAGTATCTTTCGTTTGTTCCACCACAATGGTGGCTACGCTCTTATGCAGCCTAAGTCTGCAATTGAAATCGAATTAGTTGAAATTAAAAAATACGCCGTATTCTCTAAGGTTGATATCGAGCAAACGTCTGACGTTGTTATCGGTGTGATGGGCGCGTCAGCTGATCAATACATTGACTCAATTTCAGAAAGCCAAGGTAAAGTGCGTGTAATCTCTGGTGGCACCGCTGTTCAAGTCTCTGACAACCGTTGGGCTCTACTTGTTACGCAAGAAGCAGCAGAAGCCTTGGTATCAAGCAGCACTGCAGAAAAAGTATCAGAAGCGCTTTGGCAGTATCATGAAATTCTTGATGCTCAGCCGAACCTATCGAAAGCAGAGCAAAACGAACACATCCCTCAAGCACTCAACCTGCAAGCGATTGGCGGTATCAGCTTTTCAAAAGGCTGTTACACAGGTCAAGAAACAGTTGCTCGTGCTAAATACCGTGGCATGAACAAGCGTGAAATGCGCATTGTTTCAGGAACGAGTTCAGATATATTGTCTCTAGAGAATACGATTGAACTAGAGCGCAGCGTAGGTGAGAACTGGCGCGGTGCAGGCCGACTATTAAACGTCTATCAATTTGCTGATAATCAGGCGATTGGTTTGATGGTGTTGCCAAACAACCTTGATGACGATGTTCAGCTTCGATTGACTGCGCAACCTGAGCAAATATGGAACATTCTGCCACTGCCTTACAGCCTTGACGAAGAGTAGCCACGTGGAAACACTGATTACACAATGGTTAGATCAACAGCAGGTGGACTATCGCCTGTTGGTGCAAAGCAAGCCAACCACCAGCATCGAAGAGACAGCGCAAGAACGAGGTATTAATGCCTCTCAAATGGTCAAGTGCATCCTGCTTAAGGATATGGGAAACCAGTATGCGTTGGCCTGTACTCCTGGCGATCGCTCTATCGATCCAAAGAAAGTACGCTCGGTACTGAATTGCCGTCGAATGACCTGCGTATCACTCGCTGATGTTGAAGCCATCACCGGCTTTAAAGCTGGATGTGTTGGGCCTATTGCTCTAAAGAGATACATGCCGATCATTTTTGATCCTTCCATTCAGAGCAACTCGACCGTTACCATTAGCTCGGGTGATCGAATGGCTGGCGTTGCGTTGGATCCCAATGATCTCATAGCACTATGTGCACCGATCGTCGCTGACATCAGTCGATGAACGTTTCGAACAGATCATGCTTCGCAAACTTCATTTTAATATTTCATTGAGTACATTTTTAGTGTGAACTTCGTCATAAGAAAAACACACCCACCTTAAATAGTTACTCAAAATAAAAGCATAAGTAGTCACAAGGTTGAATTTGCGTTATTGTTATTTTACTGACTAGCCTTTAAGCAAATCAGTACAAGTGAATCCACTGAGTAACATCAGTATCCACTTTTGTGTAATGCATCTGTGACTATTCGCCCGTTTTAGACGGGCTTTTTTTTGTTCAAAATTTACAATTTGATTACACAAACAAAAAAATTCCGCCTATTCTTATACTTGTAACATTAGCACTGCTTAATACCGGACAGGAAAGTTCGTAGCAGTTCACTACTCAGTACTATTTTGGGGAGGAGCTCACGTAAAAATAGATATTTACTGAAGAAAGTGCTTAGAACAGCACAAATATCTAATTAACGTCAACTCTACTGCATATTACTCCATGCTTATCACAATAATTATCTCGGAGTTTTTCTATAATATGCAGGCTAGGTAAATATAAGGATAATTAAAAATGAGACTGTTTAAGCGCTATACACCGAGTATGATTGCTAAACATGTAAGTCGACTTTTCAAAGGACGAATCTACATTTACGGCGTAGGTAAATTTGAGTTTGATAACGGTAAACTCGTACTACCAGACCGAGCAGAGAAGCGTCACTTCCAAACCGTAAAAGAAATAAATAGTGAAATCATGAAACTGCGCTGCGCGTACGCATGATCTGATAGTCTAAAGAATTAAAAACAAAAAGGGTTGGCATTATGCCAACCCTTTTTTCGTGTTCGTGATGTCGTTAATTGCTATCAACTTTAGCTACTGACCATCAACAGCAATCCATCTCACGCGACTATCGGTGTACTACGGGGCGCTTAGCTAAATCCGGAAGGTTGCCCGACAACCCCAGCGCTCGCTTCATTATCTCATCTTTCGCACCCGGTAATTGACCAGCAAGCTTCATACCGATACCACGAATTAGCTTCTTAGCCGGATTATCGCCTTCAAACAGATCTTTAAAGCCCTGCATTGAAGCAATCATTTTCGCCGCCTCAGCTTTTCTCCAGCGCTCATAGCCACGAAGGTTGCGCTTGGTACCAATATCCTCACCAGAAGCCCATAGCGTTAACAGCTCTTGCGCTAAGCTTGCTGCGTCTAATAGACCAAGGTTCACACCTTGCCCTGCTAATGGGTGAATAGTATGAGCAGCATCACCCACCAAAGCGACACGCTCTACAGCAAAGTCACGTGCATAACGCATGCGCAGTGGGAAGGCAAAACGGTCACCAACCACTTCGCATAATCCAAGCTTTGAGTCGAACTCTGCCGTTAGCTGCTTATTAAAATCAGCATCCGACATTGATACAAGCTTCTCGGCACGATTAGGCTCCGTAGACCAAACTATCGAGCTCATTTTGCTTGGCTGCATTGGCAGGAACGCCAACGGCCCTTGCGGTGTGAATATTTGACGAGCAACGCTATGGTGCGGCTCTGAGGTTTTGATGTTCGCGACAATCGCACTGTGGCCGTAATCCCAATGAGTTAATGGGATATCTTGTTGCTTGCGAACCCAAGAGTTTGCACCGTCAGCTCCAACAACTAACTTTGCTGTCAGCGCTTGGCCGTTGTCTAACGTTAGCCATGCTTCGCTCTCACCAATCGCCATCGTTTTACACGTTGCAGGCATGTATAGGCTGACATTATCTTGCTTCTTAACCTGATCAAGCAGCGCTAATTGGATTACGCGGTTTTCTACAATATGGCCTAGGTTAGGCTGTGCTAAGCGTGTTGAGTCAAACTCAATGCGAGCAAAGCTGTCTTGTTCCCACACTTCCATCGCTTGGTAGGGCGCAGCACGTCTTTGTTCGATACCTTGCCATGCGCCTAGATTGCGAAGAATCACTTCACTCGAGCGGCTCAATGCCGACACACGCACATCAGGCAATTCGCTAAGCCCTTCGCTAGGCGCTCTGCCTTCAATGACCGCAATTCTTAGATCGCTGTCTTTCAGTGCAGCCGCAAGCGCTAGGCCAACCATGCCACCGCCAACAATCGCGATATCAACACTTTGCATCATTATTTATTACCTTATCTTTCTACTAGGCCAAGCGTATGACGCAAAAGTGGACCTTTAAGTGGTGGAAGGTTATCAATTACGGCTAACCCAAGGTTTCGCCCAATACGAGCGGTCAAAAAATCGTTTGAGAACAGATGAACTAGGCTTGAAGTCAACGTAATCGTCGTGTCTCTGTCTTGTTCTCTACGCTTTCTAAAGTTAACAAGACCAGTGTAACGCCCAACATCATCCAGTTGGTTACATAACTCTTCAGCCAAAGAAGCCACATCACGAATGCCAAGATTAAAACCTTGCCCCGCAATAGGGTGAAGTGTTTGAGCAGCATTGCCAACAATGGCAAATCGATGAGAGATATTTTGCTGTCGGTGGCGAAGAATCAGTGGGTAGCTCGCACGCTTGCCGACTTTCTCTAGTCGGCCAAGTCGCCAACCGAAGTCATTCTGTAACTGCTCAAGAAATTCGTTGTCGTTTAAGGCCACCACTTTTTGTGCTTGTTCCGGTGACAAACACCAAACTAGCGATAAACGGTTGTCGCTCATCGGTAACAGAGCAACTGGCCCATGATGAGTAAAACGCTCAAAGGCTCGACCTTGATGGGGCTCACTAGCAACGATATTGGCAATCACAGCGACTTGTTCAAAGTCATGCTCACTCAATGAGATATTGAGTTGCTGACAACAGGTTGAGATTGCACCGTCAGCAGCAACCAATAACTTAGTCGTGACGGTTTGCCCACTTGTCAGCTCAATCGTCGTTAACGATTCATCACGTTCAACGGTTCTAACAGACTCAGGGCAAAGCATCGTAATTGCAGCTTCTGATTCTAATTTCTGCTGATAGATCCGCCCAACATCCGCTAACTCCACCACGTAGCCGAGCGCATCAACAGCAAGATCTTCACTGTAGATGTCTGTCATCCCAGCATGACCTCGATCTGATACATGGATATCTTTAATTGGGGTCGCTACCGGAGCGATAGATTGCCAAAGGCGCAAAGAATCAAGGATCTGCACCGTGCCATAAGACAGAGCGATCGAACGAGAATCAAAGCCTGGGTGAGCTTGATGATCAACCTGATAAGGCTCTACTACCGCAATCGATAGAGAACCTTGACTGAGGTGATTCAGAGCAAGGGCTAAGGTCGCCCCCGCCATTGCGCCACCAGCAATTACAACATCATACTGAGCCATTATAACCTCAAACCGACAAGCGGATTAATGAATGGTTGGAGCCGCATCTTCAGATGGGCGAGCACCGAATTCAGCATGAATCGTTAGTGCACACGCTTTTACGTGTTCAATAACGTGCTCTAGAAGCTGCGCTTGCTCTTCCATATCATCGTCTTCGTCAATGCCTAGCTTTGCCATCTCTTCAAGATCAGCTAATGCTTCTTTGGTACCGTCAGACGCTTTATTCAATTGAGCGCCAACCAAGCCTAAACCAGAAATAAAGTGGTTGATCCAATCTGACACACCATCAGCCAAATCAAACAAGCTTGCGCTTGCGTCTTCATCAGGCAGCAACATAGACAGTTCCATGCCTGAACCTGTGATTTCGCTGGTCGTCACCTTTAATGTAGCTTCCGCTAACGTTAATGCGCGATCTGGCCACCCCATGCCTTCATTGGTGTAATCAAAGATAAGTGGTTGCCAGCTTTTATCTGCTAGGTTTAAGCCTCCGCTCAACATACCCGTTAATAAACCATGCATCTCAGCAGGGTTTACGGCTAGGCTTGCCGATTGAAGTTCAGTCGCAACCGTTAGGTAGTCAGGTAAAGTAGTTTCGCTCATCAGATAGCTCGCTCAGTTATTCTTTATATCGATAGTATAATCGTACCACTTCACCCCAATTCTGGTAAGCGTCGATCCTGAGCAATTGAAGGACGACTGACTACCAATTGTTCAATTTGCTGAATTACTGTGTGCTCAAGCTCTCATTTACAAACAGTCACTCTGAAAAGCTTGAATCTTAATAGCGGTTTACCTATAGTTTCTCCCTCAGAGGAGATTGCTTCCTCATCGGTACTTGCACTTTTTCTTTCTCAAAAAATGATAAAGAGCAACAGCCTTAAATAGTGCGTTAAAGAGTTCATCCATCATGAGTAATCAAGCGGTAGACGTTGAAATATTAGGAAAACTGACTCGAGTGAATTGTCCCCCAGGGCAAGAAGAGTCATTGATTGCAGCGGCGGCCGATCTTGATAATCGATTGAAAGAGATGGCTGAACGTACTAAGGTAACCAATGAAGTGAAGCTGCTAACGATCGCAGCTCTGAACATTTGCTATGAATTACAAACCAAGAAGTTTGAAGCAAATGATGAACAAAACGCACTGACCGAGCGAATGGAACAGCTCACGACATCACTTTCAGATGTCCTCAGTAAAGTTAAGCACGGACAGCAATAGCGTACACAAAATTTACCCTGGAGTGTTTGTCAGAGGATTCACGTCCCCGAGCCGATAAGCAATCCCTAAGGGTTAGTACTTGAGTGCTATTGAGCATGCTCGGTCCGCCGAGAAGCCTACGGTAATCATTGCTGATCCGCCTTGAACTCGCTGGTTCAAGGGCCATCTATTCTCAACGGCACTTTGGGGTATCCCTTCTTATGAAGACGCTCACACGCAGCGAATTTCGCAAACAGATCCGTATCAAACGCAATGCCTTATCTGGCGACCAACAAACTCAATCCGGTATAGACTTAGTTAAGCAGTGCTCTCAGCTTGATGAGATTCAGTCAGCTCAACATATCGCCCTCTATATTTCCATTGATGGCGAACTCGATACCCAGCCTTTAATTGAATGGTTATGGGCGCAAGGCAAGCAAACTTATTTACCAGTATTACACCCCTTCTCTACCGGACATCTGCTGTTTCTACATTACTCTCCAACCACACCCACTGTTTTGAATAAGTACGGCATTGTCGAACCTCAGCTCAATCAAATGCTGGTTAAACCTTGTCAGCAACTCGATCTCATTCTGACTCCCCTTGTAGGCTTTGACTCTCAAGGGCATCGCTTAGGCATGGGCGGCGGATATTACGATCGCACCTTGGCTCGATGGTTCGAGACGGGTGAAGGCGCAACGCCAATTGGTTTGGCTCATGATTGCCAGCATGTCGATCGTTTACCAATTGAAGGTTGGGACATTCCGTTACCTAAAATCGTGACTCCGAGTAAAACTTGGCAATGGGAAAACAACCATTAAAGCGCTATAATCGCGCCGCAAACGTTAACCTCGATATCCAAACGTTACCCCAATATCTAAACGTTAACTTCATCATTACGCAAACGATCAATTCAAAGCGCAAGACCTTATTCAGGAGAATGGCATGACTCAAGATGAAATGAAAAAAGCAGCGGGCTGGGCAGCACTTCAATATGTTGAAGAAGGCAGCATTGTAGGTGTAGGTACTGGCTCAACAGTAAATCACTTCATCGACGCACTTGGCACAATGAAAGACAAAATCAAGGGTGCGGTTTCAAGCTCTGTAGCCTCTACTGAAAAACTAGAAGCGCTAGAAATCAAAGTATTCGAATGCAACGACGTATTCAAGCTAGACATCTATGTTGATGGCGCTGACGAGATTAACGGTTCTCGCGATATGATCAAAGGCGGCGGCGCTGCTTTGACTCGTGAAAAAATCGTAGCAGCTATCTCTGATAAGTTTATTTGTATCGTTGATGGTACCAAAGCAGTTGATGTGTTGGGTAAATTCCCACTGCCTGTTGAAGTTATCCCAATGGCGCGTTCATACGTAGCACGTGAACTCGTAAAACTTGGTGGTGACCCAGTTTACCGCGAAGGCTGCACAACCGATAACGGCAACGTGATCCTAGATGTGTACGGCATGGCGATCGAAAACCCAAAACAGCTAGAAGATATCATCAATGGTATCGCTGGCGTGGTAACGGTTGGTCTGTTCGCTCACCGTGGTGCTGATGTAGTTATCACTGGCACGCCTGAAGGTGCAAAAATCGAAGAATAAATAATAGAAGATTGAGTTTTTCTGTTACTTCATTACAGACGGTGCCCTAGGGCGCCGTTTTTTTTGCTTTATTGCTGTAAAATTATGTCTTATTCCGTAATTTTCTTACCCAAAACATTTTTTTTTTGTTACTTTATTGTTCAGAAGACGCACAGGGAAAACGTTTGTCTCCTAACAGAGTGGTGAATTTGTTCCCCTTTCAGCCATTTTGTAGCACGTGCGCCGCATTTGCCCAACCTTTCCATTTTAAGGACGAGAACAATGGCCAAAGTTTCACTGGAAAAAGAAAAAATAAAAATTCTACTTCTAGAAGGTCTTCACCCTTCTTCTGTAGAAGTACTGCAAGCCGCTGGTTACACAAATATTGAGTACCACAAAGGCTCACTACCTGAAGATGAACTTCTTGAAGCAGTTAAAGATGCTCATTTCATTGGTATCCGTTCTCGCACCAACATCTCCCAAGAAGTTATTGATGCGGCTGAAAAGCTGGTTGCAGTCGGTTGTTTCTGTATTGGTACTAACCAAGTCAACCTTCAAGCAGCAGCAAAGCGCGGTATCCCTGTTTTCAATGCACCGTTCTCAAACACTCGAAGTGTTGCTGAACTCGTTCTAGGTCAGGTTCTATTACTGCTTCGCGGTATCCCAGAGAAAAATGCTCTTGCTCACCGTGGTATCTGGAAAAAGAGTGCAGACAACTCTTACGAAGCTCGTGGTAAGCGTTTAGGTATTATTGGCTACGGTCACATCGGTACTCAGCTGGGTATTATTGCTGAAAACCTTGGTATGCGTGTTTACTTTTACGATATCGAAAACAAGCTGTCTCTAGGTAATGCCACTCAAGTTCATACTATGACCGAGTTGCTGAATAAGTGTGACGTGATCTCTTTACACGTACCTGAAACCAATGAAACTAAAGACATGATGGGTAAAGAAGAGTTCGAGCGCATGAAGCCTGGCTCTATCTTTATCAATGCAGCTCGTGGCACGGTAGTTGACATCCCTGCTCTGTGTGGCGCTCTGGATTCTGGTCACCTTTCTGGTGCGGCTATTGATGTTTTCCCAACAGAACCAAAAACCAATGCAGACCCGTTTGAGTCTCCATTAATGCAGTTCGATAACGTGATTCTAACGCCTCATGTGGGTGGTTCAACTCAAGAAGCACAAGAGAACATCGGAGTTGAAGTTGCTGGTAAACTAGCGAAATACTCTGATAACGGCTCTACGCTATCAAGTGTTAACTTCCCTGAGGTTTCACTGCCATTGCATACGGGCACATCTCGCTTGCTACACATTCACGAAAACCGCCCAGGTATCCTAACTCAGATCAACACCATCTTCGCTGAAGAAGGCATCAACATCGCGGGTCAGTACCTACAGACTGCGGCTGATATGGGTTATGTAGTTATCGATGTAGAAGCGGATCGTTCAGAAGAAGCACTGCTTAAACTGAAAGAGATCGAAGGCACAATCCGTGCTCGTCTTCTTCACTAATCATCGAGTTAGACCATAAGTAAAAACAGAAAGGCTCTCGCAATGAGAGCCTTTTTAGTATTTGGCCTATCGTAGGTAATTAGATCACCATGATCCAAAAGCCTCTATAGCGCTATCTTATTCTTCGATCTGATAGATCACATTGACACGATCACGAATTGTGATCGTTGAGTCTTCATAAGAGTTCGACTCTGTTCTCGCATCCATCGCCATTGAACGCATTAGCACAGGCTGAGAAGATTGTGCATTGTAATCAACACGCCAAACATCACCTAGCTCACGCTCAAAACCACTCGCTAATGATTTAGCTTTTGATGTCGCATCTTTGATCGCTTCTAAGCGTGCTTGCTCTTGATACTTAGCTTGGTCACGCACTTGCAGCTGGATATTATCGATTTGGTTAATACCCTGTCCTATTGCAATATCCATGTACTCATTGAGATTAGCGAGCTCATTCACTTGAACGCTCACATTGCGTGAAGCGCGGTAGCCAACCAATTCTGGTTTGCCATCTTTTGGATAATGGTACTGAGGAGATAGGTACAGATTAGAGCTGTGTACGCTCGCCTCATCTACGCCGGCTTGGTGCAGCTTATTTAGAAAGCCCGTTACCACTTTATCAACAGTACTTTTAGCCTGTTCAGCCGTCATCGTTGACTCTACCACTCTCACTGAGAATGTCGCCATATCTGGTGTCGCGATGACTTCACCATAACCTGTTGTTGAAATATGCGGAAAGGATGGAGAGTCAGCCAGTGATGGAAAGCTCACAGCACTCAACGCAGCAGTAAGAGTAAGAGACGTTGCTAACATCTTTGGTACAAACTTCATTAGGTAGACCTATGCTAAACAAATGTCCTTCCATCATAGAGTAATTTATCGTTTAGCCAATCCTGATTGTGCACATCTAACAGAACTTTGACGCTGAAAAAACCAACAACTTACTGAGGTAAATGATTGTGAGCAAAACTTAATATCGCCTGGGATACCTCTTTTAGCACCCCACTCTCAAGCTGCCAATGGTGCCAATAGATGCGATAAGACAGCAGAAAGCCAGGGGTAATATCAATCAGAGCACCAGACTCTAGTTCCTCGATAATCTGCAATCGAGGAATCAAGCAATAGGCAACACCCGATAGTGCCAAGCGCACAAATGCTTCTGAACTGCCGACCGTATGATTGATCACACTGTCTCTCGGTACGTTAAAATGGTCATGCAGAAACTTCTTATGCAGATCATCGTATTGATCATAAGAAACCGCAGGCGCTTTGCTTAAGGTGGCGTAGTTTACGCCCTCTGAAAAGTAACGCTGATGAAAATCAGGGCTCGCCACACACACATAGTCCATACGACCGAGGTAGTCAGCACTGCATCCAGGAATCGCTTGGGGCTCTAAACTGATCGCACCGGCAACCTCACCGCTTTTTATTTTTTCAATGGTTCTAGACTCACCATGAATCGCGAGGTTCAACTCGACTTGACGAGACTTCATCACATCCGACAGTGCAGGTAACAACCATGTCGCCAAACTATCAGCGTTGGTGGCTATGGATATAGATAGTGGTTGAGTACCCTCTTCATTCATTAACTCCGGCACAAGCTCGTGCTCTAACAAGCGAACACGACGATACAAACCCAACAGCTTTTTTCCTGCTG
This sequence comes from Vibrio sp. 10N.222.54.E6, assembly GCF_041473955.1. Lineage (NCBI taxonomy): Bacteria > Pseudomonadati > Pseudomonadota > Gammaproteobacteria > Vibrionales > Vibrionaceae > Vibrio > Vibrio sp. 10N.222.54.E6. The sequence continues at coordinate 65,215 of NZ_JBFRTD010000005.1, forward strand.
GTGTAGGCCTTGGTGGGCTCTCTCTTACCAAAGCAGGCTGGGCTAACCACTTTTCTAGCTGTTTGATACGTTGGGACACCGCTGATTGGGAGATGTATAACTGCTCAGCGGCCCTCTCAAAGCTACGTTGTTTCACAACGGCATCCAGTGCTTCAATCCATTTATAATCCAATCCACGCATCAATTTGCTTCCTTTTTAAGCTAACCCAATACCACATTAGCAACTCTAATAATGGATTAAAATCATTAATTATACTTATTTAAAGGGTCGGAGTATCTTCGCCACATAGCACGTAAATATCGTTAATTAAGTGGAGGTTAAAATGAGTTTTTGGGTTTTATTACAAGGTTTTGGTCTAGGGGCAAGTATGATAATCCCGATAGGCGCACAAAATGCGTACGTCCTAAATCAAGGCATAAAACGCAATCATCATTTAACGACTGCAACGATTTGTAGCCTGCTCGATACCCTGTTTATCTCATTGGGTATTTTTGGTGGCGGAGCAATTCTGTCTCAAAATGAATTGCTGCTTACCTCTGTGACATTGGGCGGTATCGCTTTTCTAACGGTATATGGTTTGCTATCACTGCGCAGTGCATTCAAAACGCGCACCAGTGATGAATCAAAAAGTGAGGTATTGGCTCGTGGCAAGCGCACCGTTATTTTGGGTGCATTAGCTGTAACAGTATTAAACCCACACCTCTATTTGGATACCGTGGTGATTCTAGGATCCATTGGCGGGCAGTTTGAAGGCAACGACAGAATTGCGTTTGCGATGGGGACTATCTTAGCTTCATTCGTGTGGTTTTATTCCTTATCATTAGGCGCAGCAAAGCTAGGTCCAACGCTATCGAAACCTAAAGTTAAGAAAGGCATCGATATCGCAGTAGCAACCATGATGTTCGCTATTGCACTTGTGCTCGCCAATGGACTCATTGAGCAATACGGGTAAACCTATTCTTCTTTAGTCATCAAACAAACTTTACTCATCCAACAAAAAAGGCGAATAACCTAAGTTATCCGCCTTTCCTTATAGAAGCTAATAGCTATAAAAACTAACTAGAAATTAAGCTTCAACTTTATTCATGTGTACATCCATTTGCGGGAATGGGATTTCGATACCTTCGTTGTCCAAGCCTTCTTTGATAGCTTGCATAAGGTCGAAATAAACATTCCAGTAGTCAGCAGTGCTAACCCATGGACGAACAACAAAATTAACTGAAGAATCAGCTAGCGTGTGAACACCTACTTGAACACCTGGATCTTTCAATACGCGCTCATCAGATTCACAGATCTTAGTCAGTAGCGCTTTTGTCTTCTGAAGATCAGCGTTGTAAGAAACACCAATCATTAGGTCAATACGGCGCGTCGCATGACGAGAATAGTTAGTGATTGGGCTACCGATAACGCTTCCGTTAGGTACTACAACCATTTTGTTGTCTGGTGTTGTTAAAACAGTTTGGAAGATCTGAATTGAATCAACTGAACCCGCTACACCACCAATTTCCACGTAGTCACCAGACTTGAATGGACGGAATGCAACGATAAGTACACCCGCTGCAAAGTTAGATAGTGAGCCTTGCAGCGCAAGACCAACGGCTAAACCAGCCGCACCAATAACAGCAACTACAGATGCAGTTTGAACGCCTAAACGACCAAGTGCAGCGATAAGAACAATAACAAACAGTAAATAACGAACTAAACCGTGGATAAACTCCACAACAGCTCGATCCATCTTCTTCTTCTCAAGAACCTTAGATACGCTATTCGCGACTGCTTTAACAATCAAGTTACCAATAAATAGAATTATCAGTGCAGAGATAATGTTTACACCGTATTGGATAAATAGATCTGAATTATTTGTTAACCACTGCTCGGCCTGAGATAAACCATCCACAATTGGAGTCTCAAGCGCTGTCGAACTATCAGCCATAATGTGCATCCTCTATATAATATGCTATGAGCTAAACTGTCTTAAGCCAAACTTACTTTAACAATAATAAACAGTTTAACTCCTGTTAAGTCACTGTGTTAAAAGTAAATTAAAGCCAAGTCCTTTTTATAAACTGAACCAGGTCCAGTTTTTCGGCACGATATCCTATCTTTGACCGATTGCAAAGTCATATTTATGTAAGCTTTTGAATTAATAAAACTTACCAATAAACGCAAATACCGATAACTAAAAGACTACGAAATTTATTCACCGTAGGCTAGGGTTTTCACATATTTAATACAAATTTTTATCAGACATAAAAAAACCCGCTCAATGAGCGGGTTTTTAAAACTTAAAGAGTACTTAATTCAAAGAATTATAGTACGTCTACAGCATTAAGGTCAGCGAATGCTTTCTCAAGACGAGTAACCATTGAAGACTGAGCAGCACGTAGCCATACGCGTGGATCGTAGTACTTCTTGTTTGGCGCAGCTTCGCCAGTTGGGTTACCGATTTGACCTTGTAGGAAATCGAAGTTATCAGCAGAGTACTGACGGATACCATCCCAAGTTGCCCACTGTGTATCAGTATCGATGTTCATTTTGATAACACCGTAGCCAATAGACTCTTGGATTTCTGCTTCAGAAGAACCAGAACCACCGTGGAATACGAAGTTTAGAGCGTTAGGTGCAATACCGAACTTCTCTGCACAGTATGCTTGAGAGTCACGTAGGATAGTTGGAGTAAGTACAACGTTACCAGCTTGGTAAACACCGTGTACGTTACCGAAAGATGCAGCGATAGTGAAACGTGGGCTAACAGCCATTAGCTTCTCGTATGCGTATGCTACGTCTTCTGGAGAAGTGTAAAGCTCAGATGCGTCCATATCAGAGTTATCAACGCCGTCTTCTTCACCACCAGTACAACCAAGTTCGATCTCGATTGTCATGTCCATTTTAGCCATGCGAGCTAGGTAAGTAGCACATGTTTCGATGTTCTCTTCTAGAGACTCTTCAGAAAGGTCTAGCATGTGAGAAGAGAATAGAGGCTTACCAGTTTGTGCGAAGAACTCTTCACCAGCGTCTAGTAGACCGTCGATCCATGGTAGAAGTTTCTTAGCAGCGTGGTCAGTATGCAGGATAACTGGAACACCGTAAGACTCAGCGACAGCGTGTACGTATTTTGCACCAGCTACAGCACCAAGAACTTGTGCGCCTTGACCTTCAAGTTTAACGCCTTTACCTGCGAAGAATGCAGCGCCGCCGTTAGAGAACTGAACAACAACTGGAGACTTAACTTTAGCAGCCGCTTCTAGTACTGCGTTAATAGAGTCAGTACCAACAACGTTTACTGCAGGAAGAGCAAATTTGTTTTCTTTTGCTACTTCAAATACTTTCTGTACGTCATCGCCAGAAATTACACCAGGTTTTACAAAATCGAAGATCTTAGACATGGAAATAGTCCTATTTATTCTATTCGTTTTAAGATAAAAAACTTAAGTTTAAAAATTTGCAATCGTTTGCTCACAACTTCCGCTATTCTAGCAAATAAGTGTGATATGCAGCAAACGTTAAAAGGCGAGATTCGTACCTCGCCTTTCTAAATCAATTACGCTTTAGCACGCTCTTCAAGCATAGCTACTGCAGGAAGTACTTTGCCTTCAACAAACTCAAGGAAAGCACCGCCACCAGTAGAGATGTAAGAAACATCTGCTTTGATACCGAACTTGTCGATAGCTGCTAGCGTGTCACCACCGCCCGCTACTGAGAAACCTTCAGAATCAGCGATTGCTTTAGAAATACCAGCTGTACCCGCTTCGAAGTTCTTGAATTCGAATACACCTACAGGGCCGTTCCAAAGAATAGTTTTCGCGTTGCCGATGATTTCAGCTAGAGCTGCAGTTGAATCAGGGCCAAGGTCGAAGATCATGTCGTCGTCTTGAACTTCAGAAACGTGCTTGATTTCAGCTTCTGCGTTTTCGTCGAATGCTTTAGCACATGCAACGTCAGTCGCTACTGGGATAGCACACTCTTTCATTAGCTTCTGAGCTGTTTCAACTAGGTCAGCTTCGTATAGAGACTTACCTACGTTGTGGCCTTCAGCAGCGATGAACGTGTTCGCGATACCACCACCAACAACAAGTTGGTCAGCGATTTTAGAAAGAGATTCTAGAACGGTTAGTTTAGTAGAAACTTTAGAACCACCAACGATAGCCACTAGTGGGCGAGCTGGGTTGTCCATTGCTTTACCAAGCGCTTCAAGCTCAGCAGCTAGAAGAGGACCAGCACATGCTACAGGAGCGTAAGTACCAACGCCGTGTGTAGACGCTTGAGCACGGTGAGCTGTACCGAATGCATCCATTACGAAGATGTCACATAGTGCAGCGTATTGCTTAGAAAGAGCTTCTTCGTTCTTCTTCTCGCCTTTGTTAAAGCGAACGTTTTCAAGAACAGTTAGTTCACCAGCGTTTAGCTCAAGACCATTTACGTAATCTTTCGCTAGTTTAACGTCACAGTTTAGTGCGTCGTTTAGGTAGTTAACTACAGGAGCTAGAGAGAACTCTTCGTTGTACTCGCCTTCAGTAGGACGACCAAGGTGAGAAGTAACCATAACTTTTGCGCCAGCTTCTAGGCAAAGTTTGATAGTTGGTAGAGATGCTAGGATACGTGCATCTGAAGTTACTTTACCGTCTTTTACTGGTACGTTTAGGTCAGCACGGATGAATACGCGTTTACCTGCAAGTTCCAGGTCAGTCATCTTGATCACAGACATGATTTGTCCTCTCAAATTTAAATAAAAATAAAGTTTTGGAAACTCAGCAACCCTGCTAAGCCTATAAATTATTCAACTGGTAATGCTTTAACTGCTAATAATATGTGGACACTTAGTATTTATTTCAAGCTAAAAAATAAATAATCCACACATTTGCTTCTAGGTCTTACTTCTTGCCTTCTGAAGCTTGCATTGCAAGAACCGTATCCAGCATTCGGTTCGCAAAGCCCCATTCATTGTCACACCACACCAGCATTTTCACTAAGGTGCCATTGCTCACTCGAGTTTGTGAACCATCAACGATTGCGCTATGGGGATCGTGATTAAAGTCGATGGAAACGAGCGGCGCTTCAGTATAGTCAACTATATTGTGTAATGTACACTGGGAAGCATTAACAATGGTTTGATTTACGTCATTAACTTTCACATTTGTATTAATTGTGACACTTAAATCCATCGCAGTGACGTTTACCGTCGGCACACGCACAGATATCGCTTCGAACTTGTTAGAAAATTTCGGGAAGATTCTTTCAATACCTTTATGCAATTTAGTGTCGACAGGAATGATTGATTGGCTTGCTGCTCGAGTACGACGCAAGTCGCTATGGTATGCATCAATAACTTGCTGATCATTCATTGAAGAGTGAATGGTCGTAATGGTACCTGACTCAATACCAAAGGCATCATCAAGTACTTTAATGATAGGGACAATACAGTTAGTGGTGCATGAACCATTGGAAACGATTCGGTGGTCAGCTTCGATAGTATCGTGATTTACACCATAGATGATGGTGTTATCAAGGTCGTTAGCACCAGGGTGTGAAAACAGTACCTTTTTAGCTCCAGCAGCGATGTGCGCTAGGCCATCATCTCGGCAACCGTAAACACCGGTACAATCGAGAACAATATCGACTTCAAGATCACGCCAAGGCAACAGTTCAATATCAGCCAGGTGTAAGATACGAATGGTATCAAACTCGCCTTTATCTTCAGCACCAATGCCATGATGAACATAAATGTGCTCTTGATCATTAGAGATTTTCTTGCCGAAGCGGCCGTGACTGGTGTCGTACTGCAATAGGTGAGCCATAGCGTCAGGTTGAGCAAGCTCATTGACCGCTACTACTTTGATTTGTTGGCTTTTGCCACTTTCATAGACAGCGCGCAATACATTGCGCCCTATTCGTCCAAATCCATTTATCGCGACTTTTAGCATAGTTCCGTACATCTAACCAAAATTTCGTGCAACAGATGATAACTGAATCCTATTCAAAGCGCATTAATTGAGTGGTATAACTCGACAAAAACAATCCATTAACATGGCATATCAGCCATTTCAATGTAATCATAAAAAATGAGTTTTACCTAATCCTACGGCTATTTCTAACCTAGTTTTCTCAACCAAAGGAAAAGGTTATGTCTGGATTCCCAGCGACTCATTTTTGTAAAACGTGCAATAAAGAAACGCCACATAGTGAAGTTCTTGTTCGCCAAACAAGCAGCTATGATACCGACAAAACTTTGTTAGGAAGAATAAAGCTGTTTGCTAATTCAATTATCAATGGTGGTCATTACTACAACATGGATCGTTACGTTGAATGTAAGGTCTGTGGGACTAGAGAACTTGATAATTGGGGAAATGAATTCGAGTAACTCATGTTTCTGAAAGCCAAATAAAAAACCGAGCCAGTGGCTCGGTTTTTTTCTATTCGCGTTACAACGAATGATTAAGCAAGAAGCTCTTTTGCAGTGTTTACTACGTTTTCAGTAGTGAAACCGAACATCTTGAATAACTCGCCTGCTGGTGCAGATTCGCCAAACGTTGTCATGCCGATGATCTTGCCACCGAAGCCAACGTATTTGTACCAGAAGTCAGCGATACCAGCTTCTACTGCGATACGTGCTGTAACGTCAGATGGAAGTACAGACTCGCGGTATTCTGCGTCTTGCTTGTCGAATGCGTCAGTAGCAGGCATAGATACTACGCGTACTTTCTTGCCTTCAGTTGTTAGTTCAGCAGCAGCGCTAACCGCTAGCTCAACTTCAGAACCAGTTGCGATAAGGATAAGCTCTGGTTTGCCTTCACAATCTTTCAGGATGTAACCACCCTTAGCGATGTTTGCCACTTGCTCTGCGTCACGGTCTTGCTGTGCAAGGTTCTGACGAGAGAAGATAAGTGCAGAAGGACCATCTTTGCGTTCGATTGCTAGTTTCCAAGCAACAGCAGACTCAACTTGGTCACATGGGCGCCATGTGCTCATGTTTGGAGTCAGACGTAGAGAAGCGATCTGCTCAACCGGTTGGTGAGTAGGACCATCTTCGCCAAGACCGATAGAGTCATGCGTGTAAACTTGAATGTTCTGAACTTTCATCAGAGCAGCCATACGCATTGCGTTACGTGCGTATTCCATGAACATTAGGAACGTTGCGCCGTATGGTACGAAACCACCGTGCAGAGCGATACCGTTCATGATTGCAGTCATACCGAATTCACGTACACCGTAGTGGATGTAGTTACCTGAGAAGTCGTTCGCTTCAAGCGACTTAGAACCAGACCACATAGTCAGGTTAGAAGGCGCAAGGTCAGCAGAGCCGCCCATGAATTCAGGTAGCATAGCACCGAATGCTTCTAGAGCATTTTGAGATGCTTTACGTGATGCGATGTTTGCTGGGTTAGCTTGAAGATCAGCAATGATTGCGTTTGCTTTCTCTTCCCACTCAGCTGGAAGATCGCCATTAGTACGACGTTTGAATTCAGCTGCTAGCTCAGGGTGAGCCGCTGCGTATGCGTCAAACTTAGCATTCCACGCTGCTTCTTTCGCTGCGCCTGCTTCTTTCGCATTCCACTCAGCTGCGATATCAGCTGGAATTTCGAAAGGACCGTGTTCCCAGCCCAGTGCCGCTTTAGTTGCTGTGATTTCATCAGCACCTAGTGGAGCACCGTGACAGTCGTGCGTACCCGCTTTATTTGGTGAACCAAAACCGATAATAGTCTTAGTACAGATAAGTGTAGGACGAGGATCCGCTTTAGCTGCTTCGATAGCCGCGTTGATAGCGTCAGCATCGTGACCATCAACGGCTGGGATTACGTGCCAGCCGTATGCTTCAAAACGCTTAGGTGTATCGTCAGAGAACCAACCTTCAACTTCGCCATCGATAGAGATGCCGTTGTCATCCCAGAAAGCAACCAGCTTACCAAGACCTAGCGTACCCGCTAGAGAACATGCTTCGTGAGAAATACCTTCCATCAGACAACCATCACCCATGAACGCATAAGTGAAGTGATCGACGATGTCGTGGCCTTCTTTGTTGAACTGTGCAGCCAATGATTTTTCAGCCATCGCCATACCAACAGCGTTGGTGATGCCTTGACCTAAAGGACCCGTCGTTGTCTCGATACCAGGAGCGTAGCCGTACTCTGGGTGACCTGGAGTCTTAGAGTGCAGTTGACGGAAGTTTTTTAGGTCTTCAATTGAAAGCTCGTAACCTGCTAAGTGAAGCAGAGAGTAAATCAGCATAGAACCATGACCGTTAGACAGGATAAAACGGTCACGGTCAGCCCACTCTGGGTTTGCTGGGTTATGGTTCAAGTGGCCACGCCAAAGAACTTCAGCGATGTCAGCCATACCCATAGGTGCGCCTGGGTGGCCTGAGTTTGCTTGTTGAACACCGTCCATGCTAAGTGCGCGGATTGCATTGGCTAGATCTTTACGAGAAGGCATGTCTGCTCCTGGATACATAAGCGATTTAAAAAAGAGATAGATGCTAAAGTTTTCATTTTTATTAGCGCGGGTATTCTCTCAAACGACTATAGCGACTGCAAACGTTTTACTGGTACTTTAACGGTCATTTTCCGCAATTTTCGATCATTTACACCACTTAACAATGGCTTCCCCCTACCAACACGCAAACGTTTAGTTATGACATATCCTAAAAAAGAGCTTGTAATTCGACCGTTGGAATTTAAAATAGCCGTCTAGATGTAGAAACACCTACAAAATATACTGTATTGAATGGCGGCGCTTTCTTGATTGCGACGGCATAAATTATTTGCATTTAACTATTTGCAACTAAAAACTAAACTAAAAGTGGAGCTCTCATGGCTAAGCACCTATTCACTTCTGAATCTGTTTCAGAAGGCCATCCAGATAAAATTGCAGACCAAATCTCAGATGCTGTTCTTGATGCCATCATTGAACAAGATCCAAAAGCACGTGTTGCTTGTGAGACTTACGTAAAAACCGGCATGGTTATGGTTGGCGGTGAAGTAACCACGTCTGCATGGGTTGATATCGAAGAAATCACTCGTGAAACAGTTCGTGAAATTGGTTACGTTCATTCTGATATGGGCTTTGACGCTGACTCTTGTGCAGTACTAAACACAATTGGTAAGCAGTCTCCAGACATCAACCAAGGTGTTGATAAAGCCGATCCTAAAGATCAAGGCGCAGGCGACCAAGGTATCATGTTTGGTTACGCGACTAACGAAACACCAATCCTAATGCCAGCTCCAATTACTTACTCTCACCTTCTTGTTAAGAAGCAAGCTGAAGTACGTAAGAGCGGCAAGCTTGACTTCCTTCGCCCAGATGCGAAATCTCAAGTAACGTTCCAATACGACCAAGGTAAGATCGTTGGTATCGACGCTGTTGTTCTTTCAACTCAACACTGTGATTCAGTAACAACACCTGACCTACGTGAAGCGGTAATGGAAGAGATCATCAAGCCAGTACTTCCTGCTGAGTGGATCAACAAAGACACTAACTTCTTCATCAACCCAACAGGCCGTTTCGTAATCGGTGGCCCAATGGGTGACTGTGGTCTAACAGGTCGTAAGATCATCGTTGATACCTACGGCGGCGCAGCTCGTCACGGTGGTGGTGCATTCTCTGGTAAAGATCCATCAAAAGTTGACCGTTCTGCAGCTTACGCAGCTCGTTACGTTGCGAAAAACATCGTTGCTGCTGGTATGGCTGACCGTTGTGAGATTCAACTGTCTTACGCTATCGGTGTTGCAGATCCAACATCTATCATGGTTGAAACGTTTGGTACTGAGAAAGTAGCGCACGAAATCATCATTGAAGCAGTTCGTCAAAACTTCGACCTACGTCCATACGGTCTTCAAGAGATGCTGAACCTTCTTCAACCTATCTACAAGCAGACTGCTGCATACGGCCACTTCGGTCGCGAAGAGTTCCCTTGGGAAGCAACTGACAAAGCCGCTATCCTTGCGGACTTCGCAGGCCTGTAAGCATTACGCAACACGCTTAGCTGAAACGTAATTTTAAAAGCCTCTGTTCTCAGAGGCTTTTTTCTTTCTATTCTTCTATTCTTCTATTCTTCTATTCTTCTATTCTTCTATTCTTTCACTAATCAATCCTAACCCTTTCACGTAGCACAAGCGTTAACTTATAGATTATTTTGATAATAGTGGGGATTTTACGTGCTGAGATCAATGTTACGCAAACGTTTAAATTTTAATGTAATAGCACTTGTTAAAAACAAACCATTCTCAGTAACTCATGCTTCTTTGCCACAAACTTTCAGTTCAACAACAAAACACTCAACGACTGCACCCACTCGATCTGAAAATTACTCAAGGTGAGCGCTGGGTTGTCATTGGACGCAATGGTTCCGGAAAAACCACGTTATTGAAGGCACTGGTTAATTTGCTTCCCTTCAAAGGCGAAGTCGTCATAAACCAATTGCCGCTACGTAAGTTAACTTGCCAGCAAAGAGCAAAACAAATCAGTTACCTTCCACAACACAGTCAAGTGGATGGTCGTTTAACACTCAGAGAGTACATTCAACTAACTGCTTCCAATCAAGCCACTTCTAGCTTTTCACTTGACCAAATAAGTAAAGCACTAAAGATCGATACTTTCCTCGAACGAAGAATGGGACAGCTCTCAGGCGGCCAGAAGCAGCGAGCGCATATTGCACGATCTTTATGTCAGAACGCCGAATTCCTGGTGTTGGATGAGCCTCTAAACCATCTAGATCCATGTGCTCAAGGGGAAGTTTTATCACTATTGAAAGAGCAAGGTAAAACACTGATTTGCTCACTGCATGATATTTCCCTTGCGGCCAAGTTCGCGACGCACATTGCGATTTTGGAACACGGCCAGGTAGTCGCGAAAGGAAAGGTAGAAGAACTACTAACTCACAATCAACTTAAGCCGATCTTTGAAGTCGATTTAATCAGCACGACCAATAAGCGCACACAGAAAACAAGCAAATTTTTCGACATTGAACTCGACCAAGGACAGGAGCTTTCATGAAAAAACTATCAGCATTAACTTTATTACTTACCGTGTCCGCACAAGCCCAAATTACGGTAGAAAACTGCGACTCTACACTTACCTTAGATAAAGCGCCGAAAACCTTAATCACTCACGATATCAATATGTCTGAGATGGCATTTTCTCTCGGGCTTGAAGAGAATATGATCGGAGTGACCGGTATTAGCGGGTACTACAAAACGACCCCTGAATTTAATCGCCTCCAGGGAAGCATTCCGGAACTCGCACCGAAATATCCTTCTTTAGAGGTGTTAGTTAATGCCAACCCTGATGTTTTCTTTGCAGGATGGAATTACGGTATGCGGTTGGGCGGCTCAGTCACGCCTGATTCTCTGAGAGAGTTTGGTATCAATACTCTGATTCTTAATGAGAGTTGCAGCCATATCCGTAAAGATAAGCAGCCAGCTAACATGGAACAAATGTTTGATGACGTGACACGCCTTGCGACTTTATTCGGTCAGCAAGACAGAGCTCGAACACTTATCTCCAAGTGGAAAGAGCAATTAATATTGATTCAACAGCAAACCCAGAATCAAACCCCGCTTAAAGTCTTTCTGTATGATTCAGGGGAAGAGAAACCATTCACAGCAGGAAAGTACGCGACAGTGAGCGCCATGATAGAAGCAGCGGGTGGCGCCAATGTAATGAAAGATCTGGATATCAGCTGGGGAACCACATCATGGGAGTCAGTTGCGATGCATAACCCTGATGTCATTATTCTTCTCGATTATCAAAATGGGACAGGCGCTAAAGGCATGCAAACCTTTTTGGAACAGCACCCAGCGATGAAGCTGACCACAGCGGTAAAGACCACCCAATACCTTCCTCTGCGTTATGAGGAAATTACTCCCGGGCCAGCAAACATAGCTGCAATTGAAAAATTGGCACAGCGCATCCAAGAAATACATGACAAGTCTTAGTACTAACCTGAACCGAACCGCACTGAACACCTGCGTATTCAGTTCTGTTTTTGCCCTCTTAGCGATGTTTTCTCTGAGTTTAGGCAGCGTTCAGCTATCTTTTGCACAAGTCGCTACGATTTTTTCAGCGGCGATGAGTCAACAGATCGACTCACCGATAGATCAAGTGGTACTGCACCTGCGCTTACCTAGAACAATCATCGCTATTATTTGCGGTGCTGGGTTAGGTATTGTTGGGGCGTTATTACAAACCGTGACAAAAAACGACCTTGCCGACCCTTTCATTTTTGGATTGTCATCCGGTGCCGCAACTGGAGCAGTCTTTGTGATTACAGTCATCGGTAGCGCTATCGGCATTTGGACACTTCCACTCGCCGCTTTTATCGGTGGAATAATCTCGGCTTCGGCAGTGCTATTTCTAGTCAGAAAAGTAGATGGACAAGCGTCTTCTCAAATTGTTTTAGCCGGGTTGGCTATTTCATTTTTATTTACAGCCTTGACTAACTTCTTGGTCTTCCATGGTGATCAACGAGCTGCCCACTCAATTCTATTTTGGTCGCTAGGAGGCCTAGGAAACGCACGCTGGGACAATGTGCTAATTGTGCTTGCTGGACTTATCGCCTTGATAGTCCTAGGTATATTAAAACATCGCCAGTTAGATTGTTTACTTGCAGGAGACGACGTAGCACAAACCATGGGCGTAGACACAAAACGCCTGCAAAGCGGTGTCTTTATTGTCTGCGCTTTTGCAACTGCATGTTTTGTTTCTATCATCGGCGTTGTCGGATTTATTGGCTTGATGGTTCCTCATATCGCGAAGAAAATCATCGGCCCATTACACAAAAAGTTACTCATCACTTCAGGGCTGATTGGGGCTTTGCTTATGCTATTAAGTGATATTTTGGCGAGAACCTTAGTTGCTCCTCAAGAACTGCCTCTTGGTGTTGTCACCACCGCGTTTGGCGCACTATTCATTGTTTCCATTCTGATGGAGAAAAGTAATGAAAGCTGAACGCTTCACCATCATTGCGATTCGTCATGGCGAAACCGAATGGAATCGAATAGGCAAAGCACAGAATCAACTGGATAGCCCTCTGACAATGAAAGGCAAACGACAGATGCATAACGTCGGTCGTTATCTTGCAACTCAAAAATCATTGACCCTCAATGCTATTTACACCAGTCAATTAGGCCGTGCTATTTCCAGTGCTAAAACCATCGCACGCTACCTGAAAGTGCCCGTCATTTCTCAAATGGAGCTCAGTGAGTTCGATTCAGAACAGCAACGAAGAACAATGGCGATTCAGTGGATCCAACGAGTTTCTCGTCACCACAACAATGAGAACCCTATTTTGCTGCTCGGACATGGTGACTGGATAAAAACATTAGCCAGTTTAGGGACACCAAAGCAAATCATAGACACACCAAACAACGGAGAAATCCTCAGGATAGATATCGAAGTATAACGTCACATCAGGGAATCAGGTGTAACTCCTGAACTGTACCCGCAGCTGTAAGCGATGAGCCCTTTACAAGCCACTGAGTCACACGACTTGGGAAGGAGTAAAGCGCAATGAGAACCTCAACATCGTAAGTCAGAATACCTGGACACACATGAATATCGAGCGGGAAAACTCAACACCATCCATACCTTGTCTAACAAGGGAACGCTCTGTATTCGTCAATACCTAAAACGTAGATGAAGAATACTGTGGTCACAAAAGTTAAACGATCCAAAAATAAGTCCGATCTCCGCAGTGGGTTTACCACCGGAGCGTGCGCAGCTGCAGCAAGCAGAGCGGCAGTTCAAACACTATTAACCGGACAAAAGCCTGACTATACCTCCATCACTCTACCTAATGGTGAGCCCGCTACGTTTAAGGTCGCGTTTATCCAAACATCCAACGATGCGGTGACCGCCAGCATTGTTAAAGATGCAGGGGACGATCCTGATTGTACCCACGAAGCCCATATTCAGAGTATTGCCCGCTGGCATTCAGAGCCCGGTTTTCACATCGATGGGGGTGTTGGCGTAGCTCGTGTGACTCTACCCGGATTAGAACTTCCCGTCGGTCAGGCGGCGATTAATCCCGTACCTCGAAAAAACATTCTCGATATGGTGACTTTGGAATGGAACCAAGCTACCAGTCAACAGAAAAAACACGTCGGTATATCACTGGAAATTTGCGTCCCTGATGGAGAGGAGCGAGCCAAGGAAACCATTGGGCCAAGACTCGGTTTAATCGGTGGTATTTCCATTCTCGGGACACGCGGAACGGTAAAACCCTACTCCACTTCAGCGTTTTCAGCATCTGTGCGTCAATCGGTACAAATAGCGAAACAAAATGGCCAAAACCACTTGGTTCTCACGACAGGATCTCGAACCGAAAAGTCAGCGATGGCCATGCTACCAAGTTATGACTCGATGTGTTTTATCCAAGCGGGTGATTTTGTTGGGGTCGGACTGCGCGCAGCAAAACGTTATCAAGTGAGCAAAATCACCGTCGTCGCCATGATAGGCAAACTCGGCAAGATGGTCGCTGGGCACATGATGACTCACGTATCCGGTAAAGCTATCGACTTTTCATTACTGGCCGACCTCGCCATTCAATCAGGTGCATCGAGTGAATTTGCCGAAGCTGTTAGCCAAGCCAACACAGGCCGCCACGTACTCGACACATGGAAAGAAGCCCAATCGGGCAAAGAGATTCCCAATTACGACTTTCTTACCTTGCTCTGCAAACAAGCTGCAGAGCACGCTGCTGTGTATGTCAAACATCACGTCAGCATTGAATTCAAATTGATCGATTTCAACGGCGATCTATTAGCAGAACATCTCTGCTCAAAAGGAAGTGATACCAACACTCACTTTCATGATGAATAAGCATGAACAAGGAAAACTCCATGACTAACGATATGCGTCAAATGACCAAGCAAGGCCGTCAAATTGAAAGTGACTCCTTCTCTATCATCGATGAAGAAATAGAAACTCTCCATGGGGGACATAACTTCAATCAAGGTGAATGGAATGTGGTTCGTCGTGCCATTCATACTACGGGTGATTTTGAATACGCTAAATTATATCAATTCAGCGACAACGCGATTGAGTCTGCCATTACCGCTTTAAAAAATGGTGCCAACATCATTACCGATGTCAGCATGATCGTGACAGGTTTAAACCAAACTCGCCTCAACGCTTACGGCAATAAAGCACAGTGCTTCATTAGTCATCCAGACGTCATTAGCACGGCCAAAGAGACAGGAGAAACACGTGCTATTCACTCAATGCGTTATGCCCGCGATAACGGCCTACTCGACGGCTCTATCATAGGTGTAGGCAATGCGCCTACCGCATTACTTGAGCTATTGCGCATGATAGAAGCAGGCGAAGCAAAACCTGCATTGATCATTGGCATTCCTGTTGGTTTCGTAAAAGCAGATGAATCGAAGCAAGCATTAACTGAACAAAACACCGTGCCTTACATTGCCAGCCTAGGCCGTAAAGGTGGCAGCCCGTTAGTGGTATCGACTATTCACGCCCTACTTGCTGAGTCAGTAAAATGAATAATGTAAGTACTCACTCTCAGCTTATCGATTGCTATCAATCGGCTATCACGGTAGTCGGAGTACCCGAAGATGGGTGTTTAAGCCTAACCAGTCGAGCTGTTAATGCAGTTGAATCTGCACGCGTTGTTGCAGGTAACGACCGACTATTGGATTGGTTTCCCCAATTCAAAGGTCAACGCTTATCGATGCAAGAAGGCTATCTATCTTGGTTCGCTAAGTTGCTTGATGAATGCGAGGAAGGCGGCGTCGTCGTATTAGCTTCTGGCGACCCATTGTTCTTTGGCATCGGCGAATCGTTATTAAAAAAACTGCCTAATGATGAAGTACGCTTTATTCCCTCCCCTTGTTCAATGCAACTCGCTTGCAGCCGAGTCGGCATTGCATGGCAAGAAACCAAAGCAATTTCACTACATGGAAGAAAGCAGCATTACGATGGCATTAAAGGTATCGCAAGCCAAATGCAATGGGGAACTAGCTACTGCTTGCTAACCGATGTTCAAAACAACCCAGCTCGTATTGCGAAACACTTAGTCGACTTTAATCAACAAGGTTGGACGGCTTGGGTATGTGAGAACTTAGGTGGCACCGACGAAAAGATAAGCCAGTGGACTCTCGAAGACCTCGCACTAAAAAGTTCCGACGACTTCTCTACGCTCAATGTAATGGTACTGCACCGAACGCTACCTCATGCGTGGGGTGAATTGGGCCAATACGCCAACGATGATGACTTCATGAAGCGCATGCCTAAGCGCGGCTTAATTACCAAACAGCCCGTTCGTCACTTAGCGTTAGCAAGTATGCGTATTCAGCCAAGATCTGTGGTGTGGGATATAGGCACAGGCTCAGGTTCTATTGCGATAGAAGCCGCTAAACAGTGCTATCAAGGACAAGTCTTCACCATTGAATCAAACCAAGAATGTTATGAGTCGGTCGAGGCTAACTTTAGAGCGCACGGTACCGACAACGTGCAACTGATTCGAGATAAAGCCCCAATACAGCCCGACACCTTGCCTCAGCCAGACAGTATTTTTATTGGTGGAAGCCGCGGCAACATGCACACCATTTTAGATTTCTGTTGGTCAGCAATAAAACCGGGCGGCGTTGTGATCGGTTCTGCAGTGACTGTCGATTCAGTTTGCGAACTTCATCAATGGAGTAAAGACAGCAATGCTCCGACACAGGTTCAACTGGTCTCTATATCAACAGGTGTACCACTCGCTCACTACACCCGTTATCAATCAGAAAATCCGATTCACTTATTTATTTTTACCAAGCCGTTTATTCAGAAATAATCGCTTAATTTTTTAATTAAGCGCCACTCAACAAATTAAATAAAAACATAATTAGAGAAAGCACAGATGAAATTAGGAACTATGTACGTAATTGGTGTCGGCACTGGAGACCCAGAATTATTAACACTTAAAGCTCACCGACTACTCAGCACCGTCGACATTGTCGCGTTTCCAGAAAAAGACGCGGGCAGTAACCACTCTTTTGCTCAACAAATTGCAGCGGGTTCTGTTAGCCCTGAAAGCATGAAAGGCGAATACCTATTTTTGCACTTCCCAATGACGCGTGACCCAAGCATCAACGTTCCTGCATGGCGTAAAGCCGCCGTCACAATTGTTGAACTATTAAAGCAAGGTAAAGACGTGGCATTTGCAACCGAAGGTGATCCATCGGTTTACAGCACATGGGCATACATCCAAGAAGAACTGACAGAGCTACTTCCTGAACTTGATCCGGTGATCATTCCGGGTATCACTTCAGTTACCGCTATTCCATCACAAACAAAAATTCCACTTGCTGACGGTCAGGAGCGTTTTTGTGTTGTACCTGCGACATGGGGTATCGAGTGTTTAGAAAAGCTAGTCGAAGATTTTGACACCATCATGTTAATCAAAGCAGGTCGCGTTATCCCCAAGCTGATCACTCAACTTGAGTCGATGGACATGTTGGATTGTGCAACCTACGTGTCGCATGCCACCACAGAAAAACAAGAGCTTTACTCTGACCTACGCGATGTACCGAATGAAAACCGCTACTTCTCTATGGTTCAGCTTTCAGTTCGCGCTCGTCGTGGCGTACTACGTGGTACTAATGAATCAAAGAAATGTGCCGTTCTTGATGGTGGTAAAGCTGATAGTGGTAAAGATAGCATCGATAAAACTATTGCCGGTAAAGCGTAATGAAAATCGCCATTTATGCCATCACGCTACACGGAGCAAGGCAAGCCAAACGCTTAGCTAAAACGTTTCCGTTTGCTGATGTCTTTATTGCACCAGTTGGACAAGAAGAATACCCAGAAGCCGATGAGTTAACCCTGCCGCTTTCTGGTTTTCTTCCTCCTCAATTTAAGCAATATGATCACCATATCTGCTTTTTTGCTGCGGGTATTGTCAGCCGAATGATCGGCCCTTTGCTAGAAGACAAACGCACCGACCCCGGCGTGATCTGCATTGACGATCACGGCCAATTCGTGATCCCTATGCTATCTGGTCATCGCGGTGGCGCAAATGGGATCGCGTTACAAGTCTCACAAGCACTCAACGCGACTCCTGTAATCACCACCGCTTCTGACGCTGCCGGCAGTTTGTCGGTTGATATGCTCGGATCGCCATTTGGTTGGACACTTGATCCACAATGCGAACCCGCGATCACCGCCACCAGTGCAGCAGTTGTAAATGAAAAACGCATTCTAATCGTGCAGCACGCTGGCGAACAGAACTGGTGGCAGAACAAACGTTCCATGCCAAGACACATCATTACCCACCCAGCACTAAGCGATACAGACCTTTCTCAAATCAGTACTGATGATTGGGATGGTTTAGTTCTGATTTCAGATGAAGCACAACCAAAAGGTTACGCCGACTTAAAAAATAAAACCGTACTGTGGCGACCAAAATCGCTTGTACTTGGAATAGGTTGTGACCGCAATACTCCTTTGCATGTATTGAAAGCAGGTATCGATGTTTTCCTGACTGAATATAACCTAGCAAAAGCCAGTGTTTCAGCTTTCGCCAGTATCGCTTTAAAAGCAGATGAAAAAGGTATTTTAGAACTCTCGTCTGAAAGCCAAATTCCTTTCCACACTTATTCAGCCGAGCAACTCGACGGCGTTGAAGGGATTGAAAACCCATCAGAATACGTCAAGAAAGTCACAGGCGTATCATCGGTTTCTGAAGCGGCCGCGCTAAAGCACGCTAAGCGAGATCAACTATTGGTACCTAAGTGGAAGTTCAAACAAGACGGTTTCAACATGACTTTGTCTTGTACTCGCATCGAATACGATGAACCCCTCGCCAAGAAGAAGTGGAAAAACTGGCTAGATGAAAACGTCAAAATCAACCTTCACGGTAATGAAGTGGTAGATGGTTTTCAGTGTAAGCCTAAGCATGTCGATTTAAACCGCCCGATGCTCTACCACCGCCATCACGTATTGCTATGTGAAGGTGGCCGCTGCGCGAAAGAAGGCAGTAAAAACCTTGCACACGATCTTAGACAGGTACTTAAAACGCTCAATTTTTCCGACGGTGAACAGCGCATCAAGATAAGCCGTACACACTGTGCGGGCACCTGCAGAAACCGCGCCGCAATGGTGATTTAC
The DNA here is from genome assembly GCF_041473955.1 of Vibrio sp. 10N.222.54.E6. Taxonomy (NCBI): domain Bacteria; kingdom Pseudomonadati; phylum Pseudomonadota; class Gammaproteobacteria; order Vibrionales; family Vibrionaceae; genus Vibrio; species Vibrio sp. 10N.222.54.E6. The sequence continues at coordinate 84,317 of NZ_JBFRTD010000005.1, forward strand.
GAACGTTTACTAGAACATGAAACACCTGTTAACAACGGGCTTTGGGTTCGAGGTATCGAAGAATTTACCGAGCAAGACTGGAAAGATTTGTTCACAAATTTAGTCGAACGGAAATCATTAAAAGCTTATTTAGATCCTAAGTTTATCGCACCAATTGAAAATGCAGACGGCACTACTGAGCTTTAGAAACCGCTTAGTTTTAAGAACCACTGAACTTTAGGTATCACTGAGCTTTAGGAACATAGTAGGCCAAATACTTTGCAAGCTATGAACATGATGTTTCAAAGCTCACTTTAACCTCATTACCAACATGAGATAACCCGTTTATCTTGTGATATAGATTTGATAAGGACAGCGACAATTATGAAACGACTTCGTCATTATAACCAAGGCACAGCCATTGTACTGAGCTGCTTTGGTAGCGTTGTAGAACAACAACGTTATGAAACTCTCGCAGAGCGCGTACGTCAAAGTTACCCAGATGTGCCAGTGCGTATCGCCACCAGCTCAAAGATGGTGATCAAGAAGCTGGCTCGTAAAGACACGCCATGTTTCAGCCTACCTCAGGTACTCGCCGATCTAGACACACAAGGTTACGAACGTATTTTGATCGTTTCAGTGTACCTATTCCCTACCGATGAACATCGCTACATGACATCAATAGTTGATGGCTTCAAGCAATTCTCATTGGCGCGCATTGAACAAACACCAGCGATCATGCATCACAGCCAATTAACGACCAATTTGCTTTCGGCTCTCCATGATCGTTTTGCTCCACAAGATCATTTCAACGTGTTCGTTCACCACGGTGCGCCTATGCTAGATAACCCAGGTCACCAATCGGTCCATTACTGTGATGATCTACTCGGCAAATTATCGCAACGCAACTTCACTTGCTCGCTCGAAGGCGCATGGCCATTTAAGTTAGTGAAAAATGAAATGGTTCGCCGCATTAAAGAGCAATATACAGGCCAAGGTCGACCGCTTCTTAATCTAGTTCCACTACTGCTTGTATCGGGTAACCACTTCATCAACGATCTTAAAGAAATTAAAGAGATGCTGGCAGAAGACGCTGACGTTCAAGTGGCAGAGCCAATCCAAGGTGACAAGTTCTGCATGCTCGATATGCCAGAACTGTTACAGATTATCGATAAGCAAATTAAAGAAGGCTTAATTCGTTTAGGTGCACCAGAGGAAGATAAATAATCATGGCAAAACTAACACTGGTAGGCTTAGGGCCTGGCGCAATAGACCTAGTCACACCCGCAGCGCAACAAGCGGTAAAGAATGCAGATGTCGTTGCAGGCTACAAGCCGTATGTAGAATCAATCAGCACACTAATCGACACTCAAGAAGTCATTCAAAGTGGTATGACTCGCGAATGGGACCGCGCTCAAGCCGCAGTAGAAGAAGCAGCAAAAGGTCGAGAAGTCGTATTGGTATGTTCTGGGGATTCTGGCATGTACGCGATGGCGCCTTTAGTGCTTGAATTATTGGAACAAAACGCAGAATTAAACGCACAAGTTGAACTGGATATTATTCCGGGCATCACCGCGGCTAACGCCTGTGCTTCTTTAGTTGGTGCACCTCTTGGTCACGATAGTTGTACCATTTCTCTGTCTGACTTATTAACGCCTTGGGAAGTGATTACCAAGCGGATTGAAGCCGCGGCAATGGCTGATTTTGCGATTACCTTCTACAACCCTCGCTCTAAAAAGAGAACTCAGCACATTGAAACTGCACGTGAAATCCTTTTGGAACATCGTGACCCAAATACTCCCGTTGCTATCGTGAATGCTGCGTATCGTGATGAGCAAAAAGTCACACTGACAACACTGGCTGAATTTACCAAAGTGGAATTTGGTATGAACGCCGCGGTCGTGATAGGTAACAGCAACAGCTACCGATTTGGTGATTGGATCGTAACACCGCGTGGCTACACCAATAAATATCAACTGAAAGACGGCAAGGTACTAGAAGGTCAAAAACGTGGCCATTCATTAAAAGTTGAACCTAAACCAGAATCAGTGACGGAAGAGGCAAACTAGTATGACGGTATTTTTTATCGGCGCAGGGCCGGGTGACCCAGATTTAATCACAGTGAAAGGCGCACGCTTAGTTGAAGAGTGCCCTGTGATTGTTTACGCAGGCAGTTTAGTGCCAAAAGCCGTCATCGATCGCGCTCACCCTGATGCACTGGTCTATAACTCCGCTGACATGGATCTTGATGATCTAACCAATGTGTACCTAACCGCACACGAAAAAGGTCAAAACGTTGCACGCGTTCAAACTGGCGATCTTTCAATTTACTCGTCGCTTGCAGAACAAACACGTCGCTTGAACGAACTTGGCATTGATTGGAAAGTGGTTCCGGGCGTCTCCTCTTTCCAAGCGAGTGCCGCAGCTCTTGGCCAAGAACTGACGCTACCTGAAAAGTGCCAGACCATTATTCTTAGCCGAGCATCAGGTCGAACGCCTGTTCCTGAAAAAGAGAATCTACGCGCCCTTGCCTCTCACGAAGCAACACTGTGTTTATTTCTTAGCGCAACATTAATTCGTAAAGTGGTTCGTGAATTATCAGATGTTTACCCGCAAGATTGGCCAGTGGCTGTCGTTGAAAAAGCCAGTCACCCTGAACAGCGAATATTCCGTGCTACATTGGGTACGATCGCCCAAGTTATGCATGATGAAGGGATTCGCTCCACCGCGATGATCATCGTCAGTAAAGTGCTAGGCGACAATGATTTTGTTGACTCTAAACTCTACGATCCGACCTTCTCACACGCTTGCCGAAAAGCACGTGTCGTTGAAGAGGGTGTAGTTGAAAGTGGAACATTGGAAGACGATAAGAGCGCAGACTAACCTCGCTCATTAGCTGTTGATTGGTTTATGCGTTTATTCATTTTCACTATCCAGTCAGCAGCATTATTTGGCAGATATGATGATCTTTTTTGATTTAAATTTTGGTTATTCAAGTTTAGCGATCGCGCTAATGATGATCGCAGCTTTGATGCTTGATCACTTACTAGGTGAGCCTAAACGATTTCACCCTTTGATCGGTTTTGGCTATGCGGTTGAGAAAATCGAGAAGCTGTTAAACCGAGCCACTAAATTCTCAGGTTTGATCGCATGGATAGCTGCGACTGTTCCATTGTGCTTACTCAGCTTTTGGCTACAACATACGCTACTAAGCATGGGGAACACATTAGGCTTTTGGCTATTTAATATCGTGGTTCTGTATATCGCGATAGGTCAACGTAGCCTGCTTGAGCACGCCCAGTGGATCCACCAGCCGCTGAGCCAAGGTGATCTTGATTTAGCGCGAGAGAAAGTTGGTTGGATCGTTAGCCGTAATACTGAAACCATGGATCAACGCCAGATCACGTCATCGACGATTGAGTCGGTATTAGAGAATGGTAACGATGCGATCTTCGGCACTCTATTTTGGTTTGCACTGCTTGGGGCTCCAGGGGCATTACTGTTCCGATTAGTGAACACACTTGATGCGATGTGGGGCTACAAAAATGAACGCTGGCTAGAATTTGGCTATGTGGCAGCAAAAGTAGATGATGTGATGGGCTGGGCACCTGCGCGCTTAACCGCACTTAGCTACAGCCTTTTAGGCAACACTAAGTTGGCTCTGAAATGCTGGAAAGAACAAGCTAAACATTGCTCGAGTCCAAACGGTGGCCCCGTAATGACATCAGGTGCCGGCGCACTACAAATCATCATAGGTGGCGATACGTATTACCACGGAAAACTTGTGAAAAAACGTCCGATGGGAAAAGGTAATATTGCGACTTTAGAAGATATTCCACGAGCCATATCTTTGGTCCAAAAAACCAGTGTGCTTTGGGCCATCGTAATGCTACTGCTTTCTCTTTTAACTCTTTGTTTATTTTGATTTCATGTCTATTTTAACTCTTTACTTTAAGTACGCTAATGACGATTAAACAACACTCAACCTCAAACGAACTTCCGCATCACGGTGGTAAGTTAATCGAGTTTTCATTGCGCTATCAAAGGCCAATCGAACAATGGGTCGACCTTTCAACTGGAGTAAGCCCGCACCACTACCCTATACCTGAAATCCCTGCATCGGTATGGAATCGGCTACCAGAAGACGATGATGGCTTAATCACAGCCGCGCAAACCTACTATCAAAGTGATGCCTTGTTACCCGTAGCTGGCAGTCAGGCAGCCATTCAATCGCTACCTCATATGATTGCAAAGACACAGCCAACATTGACGTACATCCTATTGCCTCATACGGGTTACAAAGAACATCAACATGCGTGGCAGCAGTACGCAGAACAAAGCATACAAGCCGTCATATTCGACTTTTACCTACACAAACCGACAATCGAACAGCTGAAAACGGCAGACGTGGTCGTAGTGATTAATCCCAATAATCCAACCGCACTGAATGTGCCACCAAGTGAAGTACTGACTTGGCTAAATCATATCCAAGATCATTCAACGCTCGTGATTGATGAAGCGTTTGTAGACTGTACTCCTGAGCTTTCAGTGTTACCAAGTTTCCCAACAGGAGTACCTGACAATCTAATAGTCCTGCGATCAGTGGGTAAATTTTTTGGGCTGGCAGGGATTCGCGCAGGCTTTTGTTTTGCCTCGCCATTGCGTTTAAATATTCTTAAACAACACCTTGGACCTTGGACACTCAGTGGCCCAACTCGCTATGTCACCACACATGCCTTACTCAACTCCAATTGGCAAAAGAAAAACCGCCAACGCCTACATGAAGAGGCTCAGCGTATGAACCAACTCTTACAACTACATTTTGGCCAAATGGCGGGCTCGGTAAAAATAACATCACAGATACTCTTTCACCGAGTTGAAATTTCAGATTCGGCATCATGGCACCATCAGCTCGCCAAGTTAGGGGTTTTTACTCGTCATTGTGATGAAAACGATGCACTTCGTTTCGGGTTACCCGCCAACGAATCACAATGGCAAGCGCTCACTCGCGCACTCGAACAACTCAAGGAATAATTATGTCTACAGCTTATTGTTCTGCCCTAGTGGTAGGCGCACCTTCTTCTGGAAGCGGAAAAACAACCGTGGTCGCCGCTCTAGCAAGAGCTTTGGTTCAACAAGGAAAGAAAGTTCGAGTATTCAAAACTGGGCCTGATTTTATTGATCCACAATTTCTATCTATTGCATCAGATACACCCACTTACCAATTGGATTTGTGGATGTGTGGTGAAGCGGAATGCCAACACTTAATTTATCAAGCAGCCCTAGAAGCGGATGTGATTCTAATTGAAGGCGTAATGGGTATGTTTGATGGCAAATGCTCAAGTGCTGATATTGCCGCTAAATTTAACCTTCCGATGTTAGCTGTTGTCGATGCTGGCGCAATGGCACAAACCTTTGGAGCCATTGTAAATGGCTTATCGACATTCCGTGATGACGTGGATGTATTTGGTGTAGTTGCAAACCGCGTAGGTTCTGAACGTCACGCTGAAATGCTAAAAGAAAGCCTAAAACCTGAAACCGAGTTTTGTGGTTGGTTACCAAAAGACATGGATTTGTCGCTGCCAGAACGCCACTTAGGTTTAGTACAAGCACAAGAGTTAGATGACATAGAAGAGCGACTTAATCACGCAGCCAAGCTACTACTAGAACATGGTGATATCCCATTACCAACAGCACAAGCATTTGAAAAACCAAAGCAAGCACTACCAGCCAGACATGAATCATTGACTGGTCATACAATTGCAGTAGCTCGTGATAATAGCTTTGCTTTCTTGTATCAAGCCAACCTTGATTTGTTGATCGAATTGGGGGCAAAACTGTCATTTTTCTCACCGCTTGCACATGATGATTTACCAGTGTGTGACGCTTTGTATTTACCAGGAGGTTATCCTGAATTACATAAGGATAAGCTAGCGCTCAATCATGCGTTGAAGCAGCAAATCATCACACACATTGAACAAGGAAAACCTTGCCTAGCCGAATGTGGTGGCATGCTATACCTCAACAAAGCATTGACTGATACAGAAAGCCAAACAGAAAACATGGTTGGCGCGTTAAATGCCAAAGCGACTATGCAGAAAAAGCTAGCCGCGCTAGGGATCCTAGAAGCTAATTTCAATGGTCAAATGCTGCGTGGTCATACTTTCCATTATTCAAAAACAGACAGTAAAGAAACCGTACTAACTCAGCCTGAATCTCAATATGGTAGGCCAACCGATCCTGTTTGGATAAAACAAAGCACCATCGCTTCTTATGCACATTGGTACTTCCCGTATAACCCTGATTTGGTAGCGAAAATATTCAAAGGAGCACTTTATTAAGTATGGGCGAAAAAATACGCCTTGAACGCTTTCAATAGGGCGTGTTGATCTTTCGAGCTGATTTTTGCAGCGAGTTGCTGGGTATTTATACAAGGCAGAGACTTTGATGTGTAGCTAGCCTACATGAGAAGCCGATAACGTAGTAGAAATGACCAGCAAACGCTGCCCGAAGGGTTCGGCTAAAAGCATTTTACTCTTTGTTGAGGGAGATTTGCTTAGAATGACTAGGCTACTTCCCCCTCGCCGCGATTAAAACGCTTTTATCTCGAACAAAATTTAACCATAAAAGGTCAACACGCCCTAATAACAGCCTGTCAAAAGTTGATATTTGCCGCTTCACGGTCAATAGTTAAAATAATGTTAACGAACAAATCAATATCAGACTTTGTTTCGTGAACTATTTAGCTGATGCGCGCTTACATCAAAGACGTCGCCAAGTCGGGCATCGAGTTTCGTTCGCTGCAATTTAACTGCAGCGCAGGTAGAAAACTGATCAAGGAGGATCTATGCCTCGTACATTGAATACACAAGACTTCGACGATAAACAAAAAGAAATCAAAGACTCAGAATACGCTCGTACAATACCATCTTATCAGGTGAGCATTTCAGCGCCCTTTCATTGGTTGTCGCTTGCTCTGCACGACTTAGTGAGAATGCCATTAATCAGCGCATTTTACGGTTTGTGCTTTATGGGTGCGGCCATCGCCATTGTTCAACTTGTCCAATGGCAAGGAACACATTTAGTCGTTATGCCAAGCTTGATTGTGTACATGCTAATAGGGCCGTTTCTTGCCCTAGGCTTATATGACGCAGCCTGGGAAAGAGAAAAGGGGCACAACGCTAGCCTACTTCACTCGATGAAAGCCATCACACGCAACTCAACCCACCAATGGGCGTTTGCGATTGTATTAATGGTTGCGATGATATTCTGGATGCGTATCGCTGCATTATTGCACGCACTTTACCCTTCAGTACAAGGGGCACCATTGACCGAATTTGCTCCCTTCTTAATTACAGGGTCTGTGATTGGTTTTGTTATCGCTAGCCTGATATTTAGTATCTCAGCATTTTCAATTCCACTAATGATGGAAAGACGTGTAGATGTAATGAGTGCGATTTTTACTAGCTTCAACGCTGTTAAATCAAACATCCCTGCGATGGTCGTTTGGGCGGGTATCATTGGTACTGGTATCTTAGTCGGCTTCGCGACCTACGGTGTGGGTATGATTGTAACGATGCCATTACTTGGTTACGGAACCTGGCATGCTTACCACGAAGTCATCAAAAAGAAACATCATGTTTAAATCGTTTCACGATCGATGAGCAATGTTATGATGAGGCCTTAGCTTAAACGCTGAGGCTTTTTTTTGGAGTTAACAACGCTTGTCTTACACCCCGCAACAACATCGAGTAAATAAAAAACTGGGCGAATGCCTAGCTATTGCTAATCAACATTTTTCTCGTGAATTTCCATGCCCAACCGTCACTTACAAGTTAAGAGGAAAGGCAGCGGGAAAAGCCTACCTCCAGTTAAACGAGATAAAACTCAACCAAGTGCTATTCAGCGAAAATGAAGACGCCTTTATTAGCGAAGTCGTACCTCATGAACTCGCACATCTGATCACATATCAGGTCTTCGGACGAGTTAGGCCTCACGGCAATGAGTGGAAATACGTGATGGAAAAGGTATTCAATGTACCGGCCAGAACCACACACAGCTTGGAAATCACCTCAGTGCAGGGCAAAACTTTTGAGTATCGCTGTGATTGCACCACTTATCCCCTGTCGATAAGACGACACAACAAAGTCATCCGCAACCAATCAACGTATCGTTGCCAACAATGCCAGCAAACCTTAGCTTTTACCGGCCTTCAATTGAGCTAAGTCTTGAGCTCATAAGATAACGCGAATAAATGTAATAGAGTGAACTAACATTTGAGTGCTAGACTGTTGTTTATCATACTTTCATCAGTCTTTTTCTATGCAAAAAACCTCTCCAAAAGTATTTGGCCTATCGATGTCCTTTTACCTATCAATAGTATTTGGCCTACTGGTAACCCAAAGCGTTTTCGCCGCTCCACCAAGTTCGTTCTCCAAAGCTAAAAAAGAAGCGGTGAAGATTTATCTCGATCACCCGACTTCATTTTATTGTGGTTGTGACATCACTTGGAAAGACAAAAAGAAAGGTATCCCCGACCTCGACGGCTGTGGTTATCAAGTGAGAAAACAGCAAAAGCGCGCTTCCCGTATTGAGTGGGAACACGTGGTTCCAGCTTGGCAATTCGGCCACCAGCGTCAGTGCTGGCAAGATGGCGGACGTAAGAACTGCACTCGCAACGACAAAGTATTCAAATCCATGGAAGCCGATCTTCATAATCTGACTCCGGCCATTGGCGAGGTTAACGGTGATCGCTCTAATTACAATTTCAGTCAGTGGAATGGAATGGATGGCGTTAGCTATGGTCAATGTGAAATGCAGGTCAACTTCAAGCAGCGCAAAGTGATGCCGCCAGACAGAGCAAAAGGTTCTATCGCGCGTACTTATCTTTATATGAGCCAAGAGTACGGCTTCAAACTATCTAAGCAGCAGACTAACCTGATGATGGCGTGGAACAAGCAATTCCCTGTCGATAAGTGGGAATGTACGCGTGATGAGCGAATCTATGCGATCCAAGGTAATCACAACCCGTTTGTTTTTCCTGCTTGTAAATAACACGACTCAGGCAACCAACATCTCCAATTGCCTCCATCTCAAACAAGAGTTTCAGAATTGCCCCTGAAACTCTTGCGCTACCCTTGTTTTTTCAACTAAAAGCATCCATGTTAGGCAGAGACAAAATACCCAAATGAACATATTTATAGGTTTACCAGCATGAGAATCCCTCGCATCCATCACCCAGAACGCATTCATCAGTTAGGTTCACTCGCTTTAGACGAAGATGCCGCGGGTCATGTTGGTCGAGTCCTTCGTATGAAAGAAGGTCAAGATGTTCTTCTATTTGATGGCAGTGGCGCTGAATTCCCTGCGACAATTGCTGAAGTATCAAAAAAGAACGTCACAGTTAATGTTACTGAACGTATCGAGCGCAGCAGCGAATCTCCGTTAGACTTACATTTAGGCCAAGTGATTTCACGTGGCGACAAAATGGAATTCACGATTCAGAAATCGGTTGAGCTTGGTGTGAACACCATTACCCCTCTTATTTCAGAGCGCTGTGGCGTTAAGCTTGATACTAAACGCTTCGAGAAAAAGCTCGCACAGTGGCAAAAGATTGCTATCGCAGCATGTGAACAATCTGGCCGTAATACGGTTCCGGTTATTCGCCCAATCATGCAGCTTGAAGAGTGGTGCAGCGAACCGAGTGAAGCGTTGAAGCTAAACCTGCACCCTCGAGCAAAATACTCAATTAACACCCTTCCAGAACCCATCAGTAAGGTGCGCCTATTGATCGGTCCTGAAGGCGGACTGTCCGCTGAAGAAATCGGCATGACAGAACAATACAAATTTGAAGAGACGCTACTCGGTCCACGTGTACTTCGTACCGAAACTGCTGCTCTAACCGCAATTACTGCCTTACAAGTCCGTTTTGGCGATCTAGGCTAGGAGAAAGAAATGATCAAACTTGGCATCGTAATGGATCCAATTTCATCCATTAACATCAAAAAAGACTCTAGCTTTGCCATGATGCTTGAAGCTCAGCGTCGTGGTTACGAAATCCATTACATGGAAATGGATGATCTACATTTAGATCAAGGCGTAGCCATTGCTGACACTAAGGTTGTTGAACTAAAAGAAGATCCAAACGGTTGGTACGAGTTCAAATCAGAACAGACTATCGCGCTATCCGATTTAGATGCGGTACTGATGCGTAAAGATCCTCCGTTTGATACTGAGTACATCTACGCGACTTACATTCTTGAGCGTGCTGAAGAGAACGGCGCACTGATCGTAAACAAGCCACAAAGCTTACGTGACTGTAACGAGAAGTTGTTCACGGCATGGTTCCCTGAACTCACACCAACCACCATCGTGACTCGTAAAGCTGAAAAAATTAAAGCATTCCGCGAGAAGCACGGTGACGTGATTCTAAAACCACTTGATGGCATGGGTGGCGCGTCAATCTTCCGTGTGAAGGAAGGCGACCCTAACGTATCGGTAATCATTGAAACACTGACCAACCACGGTCAAAACTACGCAATGGCACAAACCTTTGTTCCAGACATCAGCAATGGTGATAAGCGCATTCTTGTGGTTGACGGTGAACCAATGCCTTACTGCCTAGCGCGTATTCCTGCGAAAGGGGAAACTCGAGGTAACCTTGCTGCTGGCGGTACAGGTGAAGCTCGCCCGCTGAGTGAAACAGACTGGGCTATCGCAAGAGCAGTTGCACCGGCATTAAAAGAGAAAGGTTTAATCTTTGTAGGACTTGATGTTATCGGTGACAAACTGACTGAAATCAACGTGACAAGCCCTACTTGTATCCGTGAAATTGAAGCTGCTTTTGATATTTCGGTAACGGGAAAATTAATGGATGCAATCGAGCGTCGCGTTAACGCTAAATAGCCTAAACTAAAGAAAGCCTTAGCTATTCGAAAACACAAAAATATCTAGGCAAAGAACAATGAGCGGCTTTACGCCGCTCTTTTTCCTTTACTGGGAACACACTGGCAGGAGGCTCTATGAATTTAACGAACCACTTTCTGGTCGCTATGCCCGGAATGAAAGACCCATACTTTCAAAATTCGGTGATCTATCTTTGTGAGCACAATGACGAAGGTGCGATGGGTTTGATGATCAACGCTCCTATCGATGTCACTGTCGGCAGCATGCTCAAGCAAGTTGAGGTTGACTCTGAACAGCCGAAATCCAACCAAGCAAGCCTTGATAAGCCAGTACTTAATGGTGGGCCAGTTGCAGAAGATCGTGGGTTTATTTTGCATAAACCCAAAGGCAGTTATCAATCCAGCATCAACATGACGGATCAAATCTCAGTAACAACATCAAAAGATATCTTGATGGTGTTAGGGACTGAAGATGAACCGAACAATTATCTGGTTGCACTTGGTTATTCTGGGTGGGAGCCTGGCCAGTTGGAGATAGAACTGACCGAGAACTCATGGCTAACCGTTGAAGCCGATCCAAAGGTCATCTTTGACACACCGATCTCGGACCGCTGGAAAGTTGCGGTACAAATGTTAGGTATTAATGCCGCTCAGCTTTCAGCAGACGCAGGCCACGCCTAAACCAACCCAGCTCAGCTCAGCTCAGCTCAGCTCAGCTCAATAAAATAAACACTCAAACACAGATTAATTTGGAAGCCCCATGTCACGAACAATTATGGCATTTGACTACGGTACAAAAAGTATCGGCAGTGCGATTGGACAAGAAATCACAGGCACAGCAAGCCCCCTGAAAGCCTTTAAAGCCAAAGATGGCATCCCAAACTGGGACGATATCGAGAAGCAAATTAAGGAATGGCAGCCAAATCTGATTGTGGTTGGCCTTCCTACCGACCTTCATGGTAAAGATCTAGCAGCTATTACACCCAGAGCGAAGAAATTCGCTAACCGTCTTAAAGGACGCTTTGGTGTGGATGTTGAACTGCATGATGAAAGACTTTCTACGACAGAAGCAAGGGCCGACCTTTTTGAAATGGGCGGCTATAAAGCGCTAAGTAAAGGTAACGTCGATAATCAATCAGCCGTTGTAATTCTAGAGAGCTGGTTTGAAGCACAATATGGCTAAGTTATTTATTTAGCAAACTCGAGCAAGCTTATGATCCCTTGCCATTTTAACTGCGTAATGGAGGAGCGATAAAGGAAAAGAACTTGGGAGTTCATATGAAAATTTTTCTAACAATATTCATAGCGTTATCTATAACGGCATGCAGCTCAATGGGAAGCGGTTCCGCGGGTTACGACGGTCAACAGTACCCGTCAAAAATCAAATTAGAAAAGGAGCGCGGTTACTCATATGATAACCATCGCTCCAACATGCACTCATCTAACATGTATTAAGTTATAAACGAATAAAACCCGCCACAGAAGCGGGTTTTGTGTTTATCAACAAAGCCGTGACTTAGCCCATATCAATCTTAACACCAGCCAACGCACCAGTTTCGTAGTCATCATCGCCACGTTTGGTCTTGAGCATTAAACGCAAGTCATTGGCAGAATCTGCACTATGGAATGCATCATCCTCGCTAATCTTGTCCGCAACCACTAAATCATACAAAGCTTGGTCAAAAGTCTGCATACCAATCTCTTTCGATTTGGCCATCGTTGCTTTTAACTCATGCAACTCACCACGACGAATCAAGTCAGATATACGAGGGCTATTTAGCAGAATTTCGAAGACACCATGACGACCATTGCCATTTTTATCGCGTATTAACTGCTGAGCGACCACACCACGCAGATTCATCGACAGATCAAACAGGAACTGTTCTTTCTGCTCTTTCGGCACCAAGTGAAGAATACGCTCTAGCGCCTGGTTAGCGTTATTGGCATGCAGGGTTGCCATACACAAGTGACCCGTTTCAGCAAAGGTCATCGCGTATTCCATGGTTTCACGACTACGGATTTCGCCAATCAAAATCATATCAGGGGCTTGGCGTAACGAGTTTTTAAGCGCGACTTCATAGCTTTCGGTGTCGAGTCCAACCTCTCGTTGAGTCACGATGCACTTTTTATGTTCGTGTACGAATTCAATCGGGTCTTCAACCGTCAAGATATGACCTGAACGATTGGTATTGCGATAGCCTGTCATCGCAGCCATCGAGGTCGATTTACCAGAGCCAGTCGCACCAACCACCAGCACAAGCCCGCGCTTAGCGATTGAAAGGTCTTGTAGTACGTAAGGAAGCTTTAATTGCTCAAAGGTAGGGATGTTAGTCTCGATGCGACGAATTACTGCTCCTGGCAGCTCTCGCTGAAAGAACGCACTGACACGAAAACGACCAAAATTACGAACGATAGCAAAATTAGCCTCACGCGTTTGCTTGTATTCATCTCGTCGATCTTGATCCATCATCGCATCAAGTAATTGAGCAACCTGAGCCGCATTCAGCTTCTCTCCTTGGGGGCGTAATTCACCATCCACACGAAAAAGGATTGGCGCATCGACAGTGATATAAAGATCCGACGCCTTTTGAGAGAGCATCCCTTCAAGAATTTGATTCAATTCCATTTTGTTCACCTTGATTAAAACATTGAGGTTTCAATTTCGATCTTTTTCTCGACCTCTTCCGAGTCAACCAAGCCTTGTGCCATCAGTTGTTTCGCGTTTTGCTCCATGGTCTGCATACCATGTGCCGCGCCCGTTTGAATAATCGAGTACATCTGCGCGACTTTATCTTCACGAATCAAGTTTCTGATTGCAGGTGTCGCCATCATGATTTCATGACAAGCGACACGACCACCACCGACACGCTTTAATAGTTTCTGGGCAATCACCGAACGTAACGATTCAGACAGCATCGAACGAACCATATCTTTGTCGCTACCCGGGAATACATCGATAATACGGTCTACGGTTTTTGCTGCAGAGCTAGTATGCAAAGTACCAAAAACTAGGTGACCAGTTTCTGCGGCCGTTAACGCTAAGCTGATCGTCTCTTGGTCACGAAGCTCACCTACAAGAATTACGTCCGGGTCTTCACGTAACGCACTGCGTAGCGCCGCTTTAAAGCTGTGCGTATCACGATGAACTTCACGCTGGTTAACCAGACATTTATTATTGGTGTGAACGAATTCAATTGGGTCTTCAATGGTCAAAATGTGTTTGTTGTGATTACGGTTTACATAATCAACCATCGCCGCCAAAGTTGTCGATTTACCAGACCCCGTAGGGCCAGTCACCAGCACTAAGCCTTTTTCATAATTGGCAATTTTTTCAAAAATATCAGGTGCGCCCAACTGCTCTAACGTTGGGATTTCTACAGGGATGGTTCGAAAGACCGCTGCGCACCCACGGGCTTGGTTAAAAGCATTAACACGGAATCGGCCAACATTGGGTAATTCAAAAGAGAAGTCGACTTCCAATTTTTCCTCAAACTCACCGCGCTGTGAGTCGTCCATGATCTCAAAAACTAAACGATGCACATCAGCATGACTCAAAGCTGGGATTCCAAGCTTCCTTACTTCACCATCTATACGTACCATTGGAGATACACCCGCAGAAAGATGTAGATCTGACGCGTTATGCTTTACACTAAAATCTAGTAACTCAGTGATATCCATTTATTTTCCCTTAAGTAAAGTCAGCTATGAGTAGTATTCAACAAAATATCGAACAAATCACCTCACAGATTCGTAGTGCTGAACAAAAGTGCGGACGAGCTCCAGACTCCGTGCAACTTTTAGCCGTCAGTAAAACTAAACCTATTGATGCGATTCTAGAAGCCGCACTCGGAGGTCAAGTTGCCTTTGGTGAAAACTATGTTCAAGAAGGTGTCGATAAAGTAAAACACTTTTCAGAACAACATTCTAACCTAAATTTAGAATGGCATTTTATTGGCCCAATCCAATCTAATAAAACTCGCCCTATTGCGGAAAGCTTCCAATGGGTGCATTCCGTTGATCGCGATAAGATCGCACAAAGGCTTCATGATCAGCGACCAAACGAGCTTCCACCTCTACAAGTGCTCATTCAAGTGAACACCAGTGGTGAAGATTCAAAATCAGGAACGTCAGAAGAAACAGTTTTTGCGCTCGCAGAGTTGATTTCGTCGCTCCCTAACCTCACTTTAAGAGGGTTGATGTCGATTCCCGCAAACGTATCTGACTATCAATCTCAGCTTAAGGCATTTTCTCAACTGGCAGAGCTTCAACAAAAGCTCGCAGCGAAGTATCCAGACATCGATACCCTTTCAATGGGTATGAGTGGTGATATGGATGCAGCCGTTGAGGCTGGTAGCACAATGGTTCGTATTGGAACGGCCATCTTTGGTGCTCGTGATTACGCGAATAACCGTAGTAAGTAACCAAGTACAAGTATTGATACAGCTTCGCTTGAACCGCGCAGCGACACGCTCAGGATTTTATATATGGAACATAAGAACATCGCCTTTATTGGGGCGGGAAACATGGTTCGCTCAATTGTAGCGGGCTTAGTCGCGAGTGGTTACCCAGCGCAAAAGATTACTGCTACAGCACCTTCAGACACCAGAAGGCTGCCGCTAGAGCAAGAGTACAGCATCAATACCACCAGCGATAATATTGCCGCAGCAGAGCAAGCAGACGTTATTGTGCTATCGGTGAAGCCACAAATGATGGCTGATGTATGTAAACCCTTACAAGGTATCGATTTCAGCAACAAACTGGTTATCTCAATTGCAGCGGGTATTAATGCGAATCGACTCAATGAGATGTTAAACTGCCAGCTGAACCTTGTTCGTGTGATGCCAAACACGCCATCGCTGCTTGGTAAAGGGATGAGCGGTCTTTATGCCGATTCAACGGTCAGCCAAAATGATAAAGACTTTGCTTCTCAGCTGATGCAAGCTGTAGGTGAAGTTAGCTGGGTTGAGCAAGAATCTGGGATTAATAACATCATTGCGGCGGCGGGCAGTGCTCCGGCTTACTTCTTCCTATTTATGGAAGCGATGCAAGCCGAAGCAATCAACCAAGGCTTCGACCAGGAAACCGCTCGTAAATTAGTGCAGCAGTCGGCATTAGGTGCGGCAGAGATGGTGGTTGCAAATCCAGACACAGAATTATCTACACTGCGTGAACAAGTGACTTCAAAAGGCGGCACAACCGCAGAAGCACTGCGCACGTTTAACGACCATCAACTTTCAGACATCGTAGCAAAAGCCATGCAAGCGGCGGTTGCTCGAGCTGAAGAGATGGAAAAACTGTTTTAATACTAATTACAGTAAAAAAGCATTTTGTCGCTCGGGTTATATCTAAGCGGCAAGTAAATCCGAAAAAGGAAACAATATGAACTCGATGAGCTTTCTGATCTCGACCGTTTTTGATCTTTACATCATGGTTGTGATCTTGCGTATCTGGCTACAAGCATCACGTGCAGATTTCTACAACCCATTCTCACAATTTATCGTAAAAGCGACACAACCGGTTGTTGCACCACTACGCCGAGTAATTCCATCAATCGGCAGCCTTGATCTTGCGACGGTTGTTTTCGCTTATGTGCTATGTGTACTTAAGTTCGTCGCTCTAAATCTGATTATCTCTGGCGGTGCGGCTGTATTTGACATCAGCTTCCTGATATTTGGAGCGCTATCTCTGCTTAAAGCGGCTGGTGGTTTGATCTTCTGGGTTCTGCTAATCCGTGCAATCCTGAGCTGGGTTAGCCAAGGTCGTAGCCCAATTGAATACGTGTTCCATCAACTGACTGAACCAATGCTGGCTCCAATTCGTCGTATTCTTCCAGCAATGGGCGGTTTTGATTTAAGCGTACTGGTACTGTTTATTGTTCTGCAATTCGCGAACTTCTTAATGGGTGACCTAATTGGCCCGATTTGGTATCAGCTATAATTCAAGTACGAACATCAGGTACTTTGACGATGCCAAAAGCGGTTTGGGCCGAGGAAGACGATATTCTTCTTAGGCTCTATATCCAACCCAAAGCAAGCCGAGATAAAATTGTCGGCTTACACGGCGAGGAACTGAAAATTGCCATTACTGCACCACCGGTTGATGGCAAAGCCAATGCTCACTTAGCGAAATACCTTGCGAAACAATTTAAGGTCGCTAAAGGGCAAATTACGATAGAAAAGGGAGAGCTAGGTAGGCACAAGCAAGTTCGAATATGCTCGCCAAGCCAAATCCCAACTGAAGTCAAAGCCATCCTATGATGGCTTTTTGCTATTTATTGGAGTCATTATGCGTTTATGGATAACAGCACTACTCACCGCTCTTGTTGCCTTACCAAGTTCGGCAGGACAGTTTAAAAGTATCAAGGATGTCGAGGTTCATTATTCGGCTTTCAATTCCACGTTTTTAACTGCGCAGGTCGCTAAGCAATATAAGCTGAAACGAAACGGATACTCAGCGATTCTAAACATCAGCGTGCTAGACAACGCTTCTCTAGGCAAGCCTGCAACAACGGCTAAAATTACGGGAACAGCTCGAAACCTAGTAGGTAACACTCGCACGCTTAACTTCCGTGAAATAAAGGAAGGTGATGCAATTTATTACCTTGCTGAGTTCCCTATCACTCACGAAGAGAACATCACTTTTAATATCGATGTTAACGCCGGTTTGAAAGGCACAGGTCCACTGCGTTTCACACAAAAATTTTATATAGAAGAGTAGCTTCAAAGCTCACATTTCTAGTCATTAACTTATTAGAGCCACATCCCCATGAGTAAGATTGTTTTAGCAACAGGCAACCAAGGTAAAGTTCGCGAGATGGCAGATATTCTGTCTGAGTTTGGTTTCGACGTTGTCGCGCAAAGTGAATTTAACGTTTCAGAAGTCGCAGAAACAGGAACGACTTTCATTGAAAATGCCATCATCAAAGCTCGCCACGCTGCGAAAGAGACGGGGCTACCAGCCATTGCTGACGATTCTGGCTTAGAAGTTGATTACCTTAATGGTGCACCCGGTATCTACTCAGCGCGTTACTCAGGTGAAGGGGCTACTGATAAGCAAAACATCGAAAAGCTGTTAGATGCTATGCAAGGTGTCGATGTTGAAAAGCGTACCGCTCGTTTTCACTGTGTATTGGTGCTAATGCGTCACGAAAACGATCCAACTCCATTAGTATGTCACGGTAAATGGGAAGGTCGCATTCTGACTGAAGAACACGGTGAAAATGGCTTTGGCTACGATCCTGTATTCTTTGTACCAGAAGATAACTGCGCCTCAGCAGAACTTGAATCGTCACGTAAGAAGCAACTGTCACACCGTGGTAAAGCCCTCGCGTCATTATTCAAGACTCTCAAGGAGCAAGCTCTGTAATGCACAATGCAGCGCTAATACCACCCGCACTCAGCCTCTATGTCCACATTCCATGGTGTGTACAAAAGTGTCCGTATTGTGATTTTAACTCTCACGCTCTCAAAGCCGAGATTCCTGAAAAAGAGTACATCGATGCTCTGCTTGAGGATCTCGATACCGATATCGAAAAATACCAACTCAATGGCGCACCTCGCCCATTGCATTCGATCTTTATTGGTGGCGGCACGCCGAGTCTATTTTCTCCAGAAGGAATAGGTCGATTGCTGCAAGGCATTGAACAACGCATTCCGTTCAAACCTGAAATAGAAATCACCATGGAAGCTAATCCGGGAACTATCGAAGCTGAGCGTTTTGCTGGTTACCAAAAAGCAGGCATAACTCGAATCTCGGTGGGCGTGCAAAGTTTTGAACAAGAGAAACTGGAAAGGCTTGGACGTATTCACGGTCAAGACGAAGCGGTTAATGCAGCTCATTTAGCACATAAAATCGGACTAAATAGCTTCAACCTAGATCTAATGCACGGCTTACCCGATCAAAGCATTGATCAGGCCTTGGCTGATTTGGACAGAGCGATCGAGCTTAATCCTCCGCATTTATCTTGGTATCAGCTAACAATAGAACCTAACACCATGTTCTATTACAAAACACCAAAGCTACCTGACGATGATGACCTTTGGGATATCTTCGACTTAGGCCATAAGAAGCTCGCAGACGCAGGTTATGTACAATACGAAATTTCAGGCTACAGCAAGCCGGGATATCAGTGTCAGCATAATCTCAACTACTGGCGCTTTGGTGACTACCTAGGTATTGGCTGTGGCTCTCATGGCAAGCTGAGCTTTGCAGATGGACGTATTGTTCGCACCACTAAGGTTAAACACCCTAGAGGCTACCTAGCCGCGTATCAGAATCTGGTGAAGCCCTATCTGTCGGATGAACTTGAAGTACCTAATGAGGACCGCCCTTTCGAGTTCTTCATGAACCGCTTCAGGCTAATGGAAGCGTGTCCAAAACAAGACTTCATTGATACGACTGGGTTAGAGTTTGATTCAATTCAGCCAACGATAGAGTGGGCCAAAGAGCTCGGTTATCTTAATGAAACCGACAGCCATTGGCAGATCACTGAAAAAGGAAAGCTGTTCCTGAATGATCTGCTTGAAGCCTTTATGGCTGAAGAAGACGAATAGAGCGAGATTCGAGATTCGAGAT
>NZ_JBFRTD010000005.1:104531-109638 GCF_041473955.1 Vibrio sp. 10N.222.54.E6
TCGAGATTCGAGATTCGAGAAGTATTGCATAAGGGTTGGCTTTAGGGTCAACCCTTTTTATTGTAAGAGCCTTTCTCGAAGCGAAGCGCTCTATAGGACGAAGTCCGTGCTCGCATCTTTCTTCTAAAAAATAGAACGTCCAATACGCTCAGAGAGCAATTCTAAAGCCTGAGTTCCCGCCAGTGAATTACCCGACGCGTCCAGTTCTGGAGACCACACCGCGATCGTCATTTCGCCAGGAACAATCGCTATAATCCCGCCACCGACACCAGACTTTCCTGGCATACCAACACGATAAGCAAACTCTCCCGCCCCATCGTACAAACCACATGTTGCAAGCAAAGCATTCAGCTGTTTGGTTTGAACTGGCGTGATGATCTCTTTCTTGGTCTGAACCGACACACCTTTGTTCGCCAAATAGCTAAAGGTTTTCGCCAAGTCCACACAGGTCATTTTAAGCGCACAAGCATGGAAGTAGTTATTCAGTACTGGGATAACATCATTCTCAAAATTACCAAACGAACGCATCAAATAAGCGATAGCAGCATTACGATCGCTGTGCATCATCTCAGAAGCCGCCACAACCTTGTCATACACAATATGAGTATCACCTGATAGCTGACGGACAAATTCTAATAAACGGTGTCTTGGTGCTGATAGACGGCTTTGTAATAAATCGGCAACGACAATCGCGCCAGCATTAATAAACGGGTTACGAGGGATGCCGTGTTCCATCTCAAGCTGAATCATCGAGTTAAAGGCTTGTCCTGAAGGCTCCTTTCCAACGCGTTGCCAAATTTCTTCCGGCTTATACAACACCATCGCCAACGTCAGGCTTAAAGCTTTAGAGATTGATTGCACGGAAAAGGCTTCATCGGCATCGCCAGCTTGAATAACTTCACCTTCATTGGTGTATACCGCAATCGCCAGTTTCTGGTTCGATACACGAGCCAATGCAGGAATATAATCGGCGACCTTTCCCTGACCAATTAAAGGGCGAACTTCATCTAAAATCTCGGCCAAAATAGCTTGAGTTGGTTTCATGTGAGCTTACTTCTTATTGTTATTTTTGTAGGGGATGTGACATTACTTTCTGTCCTTAAACCTTTATCGTAAAAAAGCCTAAGGACAAAAAAGCCAACATTACAATAATGTTGGCTTTTATCAATCCCATAAAATGTAAGGTTAAGATCTTAATCCGATCTCACCTTCATTTTTTATTCAGAATTACTTAGTACGCTTGTACTTGATATCCCAAACACCATGACCTAAACGGTGGCCACGAGCTTCAAATTTCGTTAGTGGGCGCTCGTCTGGACGAGGAATGTAATCCCCATCTTCAGCGATATTCTTGAAGCCTGGAGCGACGTTCATCACTTCAATCATATGTTCGGCGTAGTTTTCCCAGTCTGTTGCCATGTGGAAAATACCAGTATCAAGTTGCAGCTTACCGCGAACCATCTCTGCAAACTCAGCCTTAACGATACGACGTTTGTGGTGACGAGCTTTATGCCATGGGTCAGGGAAGAACAGTTGCAGTGTATGCAGGCTGCTGTCTGGGATCATGTGTTCAAATACTTCTACTGCATCGTGACACATTACACGCAGGTTAGTTACGCCAGCATCGCGAGCTGTACCTAAACACGCACCAACACCTGGGCTGTGAACTTCAATACCTAAGAAGTTTTTCTCAGGCGCATTCTTTGCCATTTCAACCAGTGATGCACCCATACCGAAGCCAATTTCTAGTACAACAGGGTTGTCGTTGCCAAACACTTCTTTCCAATTAAGAAGTTCTGGGTTGTAGTCGATACCCATTGTTGGCCAACATTCGTTCATCGCGTTTTCTTGGCCTTTTGTTAAGCGGCCTTCGCGGCGAACAAAACTACGGATCTTACGAACCAGTTTGCCGTCTTCAGTATATTCGTTAGTGGTCACTTCACTCATTGATTTTTGCCTGCACATTGATTAATCAAAGCGGGGATTATCCAAAGAATTGCCTCCGGTGCAAGTCTTTCCGTGGATAAATTCCCACACAATTTGTCTGTTTTACATCCAACCGTAAGTGTGGTGCAATTTCACTCCTAATAATAGCAAAGCATAGAGCATGTCGTGACTCCTTTCGCAACCGCCATATTAAAGTGGTATGACGCCTTTGGGCGCAAAGAATTACCTTGGCAACAAAACAAAACCGCCTACACCGTTTGGCTATCTGAAATCATGCTTCAGCAGACTCAAGTGGCCACGGTGATTCCATACTACCAGCGCTTTTTAGAACGCTTTCCAACAGTTATTGACCTAGCGAACGCCGAACAAGATGAGGTGCTGCACTTATGGACAGGGCTTGGCTATTACGCGCGAGCTCGTAACTTACATAAGGCTGCAAAGATTGTTACCAAGCAATATGATGGTGAATTTCCGCTTTCTATCGAAGAAATGAACGCGCTACCGGGTATTGGGCGCTCTACTGCCGCTGCAGTGTTGTCCTCTGTGCATAAACTCCCTCATGCGATTCTTGATGGCAACGTCAAACGCACCTTAGCGAGAAGCTTTGCAGTAGAAGGTTGGCCGGGGCAAAAGAAAGTCGAGAACCAGCTTTGGGAACACGCAGAAGCACACACTCCCAATCAAGATGTTGATAAGTACAATCAAGCCATGATGGACATGGGTGCGATGGTTTGTACTCGTAGCAAGCCCAAATGTACGTTATGCCCGATTGAAAGCATGTGTGAAGCTAAGAAGATCGATAGACAACTCGATTTCCCTGGCAAGAAGCCTAAGAAAGAAAAGCCGATAAAAGAAACATGGTTTGTGATTCTGTACCACAACAATCAAGTATGGCTCGAGCAACGCCCTCAATCTGGTATCTGGGGAGGACTATTCTGTTTCCCTCAAAATGAAAACGCAGAGATCGAACATCAACTAGACCTTCGTTCGAT
The DNA here is from genome assembly GCF_041473955.1 of Vibrio sp. 10N.222.54.E6. NCBI lineage: Bacteria > Pseudomonadati > Pseudomonadota > Gammaproteobacteria > Vibrionales > Vibrionaceae > Vibrio > Vibrio sp. 10N.222.54.E6. The sequence continues at coordinate 107,471 of NZ_JBFRTD010000005.1, forward strand.
CAAAGACAATGAAACCAATTCGATCAAGACCATGATTGCGTTTCGACATACTTTCAGCCACTACCACTTAGATATCACGCCTGTATTAGTAAAATTAGATAAACAACCAGATTTGATAATGGAAGGGACTAAAGGTCTCTGGTATAACTTATCAAAACCGGAAGAAATTGGCCTAGCCGCTCCTGTAAAGCAGCTTATTGAGAGCCTACCCTTTGAACTGAACGACGTTTGAATCAACGAACGCGATAAGAGGAACCACTATGAGCCGCACTGTATTTTGTGCTCGCCTTCAAAAAGATGCTGAAGGCCTAGATTTTCAACTTTACCCGGGTGACCTAGGTAAGCGTATCTTTGACAACGTATCTAAAGAAGCTTGGGGACAATGGCAAAGTAAGCAAACTATGCTTATCAATGAAAAGAAGCTGAACATGATGGATCCTGAGCATCGTAAACTTCTTGAAACTGAGATGGTTAACTTCCTTTTCGAAGGTAAAGATGTCGTTATTGATGGCTATACCCCGCCTAGCGAATAAGACATTTATTTAAATAAATTTTAATGACATCATGGTTTACGCCGCGATGTCATTTTTGTATGAGGAACTATGAAAAAGCTAAGTTACTTCCTAACAGCCATGTTGTTAACAGGGTGCAGTCGTGAATTTGTCGAGAGCATTTATGATGTTAACTACGAACCAACCAACCGGTTTGTAAGTAATTTGGCAGAACTACCAGGGCAATTTGAAAAAGATACTGGGGCGTTGGATGCTTTGATTAGTAGCTTTTCAGGCAATATCCAAAAGCGTTGGGGCAGCAGTGAAGTAAAGATGGCAGGTAAGAGTAACTATGTGAAATACATAGACAATTATCTAAGCCGTTCAGAAGTTAACTTCAGTCAAGGTATCATAACGGTAGAAACCGTCTCCTTAACAGATCCTAAAAAGCACCTCAAAAATGCGATCATGACGACGCTCCTGACACCCGATGATCCAGCTCATGTCGATCTATTTTCGTCCAAAAGCATAAAGCTAGAAGGTCAACCTTTCCTCTACAACCAAGTCGTAGACCAAGAGAAAAAGCCCATCCAATGGACATGGCGTGCTAACAAATTCGCAGATTACCTGATCGCCAATAACCTAAAAACCAAAGAGGTAGACTTTAAAAAAGCCTACTACGTCGAAATCCCAATGGTGGCAGATCATGCGAGCAAACGTAGTTATAAGTACGCCGACATAGTACAACGAGCATCTCAACGCTATGACATCCCTGAAGACTTGATCTATGCAATCATCAAGACAGAAAGCAGCTTCAATCCTTACGCAGTGAGCTGGGCAAATGCTTATGGTCTTATGCAGGTGGTACCTAAAACCGCTGGCCGAGATGTCTTTAAGCTCGTTAAAAAGAAACCTGGAGAACCAAGTCCTGAGTACTTATTCAATCCAGAAAACAACATTGATGCAGGCACTGCATACTTTTACATCCTTAAAAATCGTTATTTAAAAGACGTAAAACACCCAACCACGCTTGAGTACAGTATGATCTCTGCATACAACGGCGGCACTGGTGGCGTGCTCAATACTTTCAGTAAGGATAGAAAGCGAGCAATGCGTGACTTAAATTCACTGCAACCGAGTCAAGCTTACTGGGCACTAACAAAGAAACATCCCAATAAAGAGTCGCGCCGATACTTAGAGAAAGTAACAAAATTCAAGAAAGACTTTAACCAAGGTAAAACGTAAGCCTCACTTTTGAATAAAAAAACAACTAACGAACGTTTTTTTTAGTTATTTTCAAAAAAGGTGTTGACGGTTATGCAGAAAATCCGTTTAATAGCGCTCCGTTGCCCGGATAGCTCAGTCGGTAGAGCAGAGGATTGAAAATCCTCGTGTCGGTGGTTCGATTCCGCCTCCGGGCACCACAATTTGATTTGTTGGTGTCAACACTCTTTAACAGGGAGTAGCAACACGGACAAAAGCATAAAGAATTTAGTGTGCCGACTTAGCTCAGTAGGTAGAGCAACTGACTTGTAATCAGTAGGTCACCAGTTCGACTCCGGTAGTCGGCACCATTCTTTTGCCTCGATAGCTCAGTCGGTAGAGCAGCGGATTGAAAATCCGCGTGTCGGTGGTTCGATTCCGCCTCGAGGCACCATTATTTGGTACTTAACAAAT